>DATMJX010000268.1:0-10548 GCA_035553715.1 Methylibium sp. | reverse complement strand
CGCGCGCCAGCGGCGCCTCCGGCGTGACGAGCTTGAGCCGCCCGACGGTGTTGAGCGTGCCGTTGGCCTGGCGCACGCTGACGCTGCCGTCGGCGCCGATGGTCGGTTCGGTGTTCGGCGGGATCGTGATCGGGCCGCCGTCGCCGAGCACGGTGCGCCCGCCCGAGGTCGTCAGCGTGCCATCGGGTCCGGTCTGCAGCGAGCCCATGCGCGTGTAGGCCTCGGTGCCGTCGAAGCCCTGCACCGCGAGCCAGGCATTGCCCTGCATCGCGACGTCGAGCGCGCGGCCGGTCGAGGCGACGGGTCCGGGCGTGACGTCGTGGCCGGTCGTCGTCTCGAGCGCATAGACGCGCGTGCTGGCGCCGTCGCCGCGCACCGGCACGGCGCGGAAGGCCTGCAACTCCGCACGAAAGCCGGTCGTCGAGGCGTTGGCGAGGTTGTTCGACAGCACCTCCTGGCGCTGCATCGTCGCCTTCGCGCCGGCCATCGACAGGTAGATCATCCGGTCCACGTCGCCCTCGCCTTCTCAGGATGCGCGTCGCTCAGCGCAGGTTGACGATGGTCTGCAGCACCGCGTCGGTCGTCTTGATCGACTGGGCGTTGGCCTGGTAGACGCGCTGCACCGTGATCATGTTGACCAGCTCGGCCGTCATGTCGACGTTGCTCTCCTCGAGCGCGCCGGACTGCAGCACGCCGAAGTTGCCGTCGCCGGGCGCGCCGACCACCGGGTCGCCGGAGGTGTAGGTCGCGCTCCAGGCGTTGCCGCCCGTCGGCTGCAGGCCTTGCGGATTGCGGAAGTTCGCGAGCTCGAGCTGCCCGGCCGGCTGGCTCTGGCCATTGCTGTAGCGCGCCATGATGACGCCGTTGCCCTCGACGGTGATGCCCGAGAGCTGGCCCGGCGCGAAGCCGGTCTGGGTCAGGCTGGTCACGCCGAAGCTGGCGCCGTACTGGGTCGTGCTGGTGAGGTCGAGCTGGATGCCGGCGATCGGGCGCGTGTCGCCCCCGCCCGGGCGCGTCGTCCCCGGGATGTCGATGGCCACCGGGCCGGTGGGCGACGACGGGGCGCCGCCGGTAGTGGGGAATTGCAGGGTCGTGCTCGGCAGCGGCGCACCACCGGCATCGGTGCTCACCGGCACGCCGTTGGCCGTCACGTAGACATCCCAGCTGTCGGTGGCGGTCTTCTGGAGGTAGTAGGTCAGCGCGACGTCCTGGCCGAGCGCGTCGTAGACGGTCACCGAGGTGGCGTTGTTGTAGGTCGACGGGTCGTCGAAGTCGATGCCGCCCCCGGTCGGCATCGTGACGGCGGCGCGTGCATCGAGGTTCATCTCGATGTCGATCGCATCGGTGGCGCGCGGCGCGATGCCGGCCGTGGGCAGCTGGATCGGCCGGGCCTGCCCGGGCACGATGTTGCCCTGCGCGTCGGCCTGGTAGCCCATCAGCATCTGGCGCTGGTTGTTGACGATGAAGCCTTCGCGGTTGAGCTTGAACTGGCCGTTGCGCGTGTACTGCGTCGGGTTCAGCCCGTCGCTGACCTGGAAGAAGCCGGAGCCGTTGATGGCCAGGTCCATCGGGTTCTCGGTCGTCGTGATGTTGCCCTGCGTGAACTGCTGGGCCACCGCGGCGAGGTTCACGCCGATGCCGATGGTGTTCGAGCCGGCGCCGTTCATCGCGTTCGCGTAGACGTCGGAGAACTCGGCGCGCGCGACCTTCGCGCCGTAGGTGGCGGCGTTGGCGATGTTGTTGGCGATGACCTCGAGGTTCTTGGCCGAGGCGTTCAGACCGGACAGACCTTGCTGGAAGCTCATGAGGGGGTTCCTTCGTCGGAGGGAGAACGGCGCGAAGCGCCTCAGGAAATGGCCTTGACCTGGGTGTAGGGCACGCTGCCGCCATACATCAGCTCGAGCTGCAGCGCGTTGCCCGAGGTGGACACCGCGCGCACCAGGTCGGTGGTCAGCGGCGTCGCGGTGAGCGCCGTGCCGCCCGAGCGCGCGACGACGCGGAAGGTGATGCCGTCGGTGGAGGCGCCCTCGGGGGCCTGCCACTCGAAGCCGTTGCGCCCGGCCGAGGCCGCGCCGACATCGACGGTGTCGATCACGCGGCCGCCCGGCGAGAGGATCTCGACCTTGACGCTGTCGGCCGCGCTGGTGAGCTCGAAGCCGCCGGCGGCCGTGCCGTCCTCGCCGAAGCGCAGCGCATTGCCCTGCATCAGCACGCTGCGGCCGACGAGGCTGGCGCCCTGCATCATCTGGCTCGACAGCATCTGGCTGGACAGCGACTGCACCGTGTCGTTGAGCTTCTCGATGCCGGTGACGGTATTGATCTGCGCCATCTGGCTGGTGACCTGCGCGTTGTCCATCGGATTCAGCGGGTCCTGGTTCTGCATCTGCGTGACCAGCAGCTTGAGGAAGCGCTCGGAGGCGTCCTCCTTGGTCACGGCGGCCGTGGCGCTGGTCGCGCCGAGGCCGCTGACGGCGAGGGAGTCGGTGACGGCGGGCATGGCGGTCCTTCAGCGTGGCGACTCAGCCGCCCTGACCCATCTGCAGCGTCTTCAGCAGCAGGGTCTTGGCGGTGTTCATCACCTCGATGTTGTTCTGGTAGGAACGCGAGGCCGAGATCATGTTGACCATCTCCTCGACCGCGTTGACGTTGGAATAGGTCACATAGCCGTCGGCATCGGCCTGCGGGTGCTTGGGGTCGAGCACGCGGCGCCCGGCGCTCTGGTCCTCGGTGACCTGCGCGACCTGCACCCCGGCGGCGGTGGCCGGCTGGCCGGCCTGGCCGAAGGGCACGGTCTGGAACACCACCTGGCGCGCCTTGTAGGCCTGGCCGTCGGGGCCCGCCACGGTGTCGGCGTTCGCGAGGTTGGAGGCGACGACGTTCAGGCGCTGGCTCTGCGCGCTGACCGCGCTGCCGCTGACGTTGAAGATCGAGAGCATCGACATGAGAGCGCTCCTTACTGGCCGGTGATCGCCGAGAGCATCGTGCGCACGCTGCCGTTGATGAAGCGCAGCGTCGCCTCGTAGTGCACCGCGTTGTCGGCGAAGGCCGCGCGCTCGCGGTCCATGTCGACGGTGTTGCGGTCGAGGTTGGTCTGGCTCGGCGTGGCGTACTTCAGGCCGGCCTCGTTGATGGCGCCGGCGGCCGGGCTGATGTGGCCCGGCCGGGTCGCGGCCATCTGGTTGCCGGGCGTCGCGCCGCCGGTGGCCTCGCGCAGCGCGGCGGCGAAATCCATGTCGCGCGCCACGTAGCCGGGCGTGTCGGCGTTGGCGATGTTGCTGGCGATCAGGCGCTGGCGTTCCGAGCGCAGCGCGAGCGCCTGGGCCTGGAAGTTCAGCGTGTCGGTGAGGCGGTCCATCATGACGGTTGCCCGGTGAGCCGGCGGCACCGGCCCGGGGGACAGGCGCTCGCGTGGCGATGGACGGCATCTTGGACGGCCGCTCGGAAAACATTAGCGCGAATAGCACCGGCTTCAGCGCTCAATTCCCCGCCATGGTCGTCGCCTGCCCCTCCTACAGTGCGGCCGTGATGTACCGATGCCCCTCCTCCGTCCTGCGTGGCGCCGCGCTGCTCGTTGCCGCGCTGGCCACCGGTCCGCTTGCGGCCCAGGATGACGCGGTGCTCGCCGCCCAGGCCCGCGCGCTCGCGCTGGCGGGCAGCGCGCCGATGCCGGGGGTGCGCGTCGAGGTCGAGCCGGGCCGGCTCGACCCCCGCCTCAAGCTCGCGCCCTGCGCGCGCATCGAGCCCTATCTGCCGCCGGGCTTCAAGGCCTGGGGCACGAGCCGCGTCGGCCTGCGCTGTGTCGAGGGTCCGTCGCGCTGGAACGTCTACCTGCCGATCACCGTCAAGGTCTACGCAAACGCGCTGGTCGCCACGGCGGCGCTGCCGGCCGGCGCCGTGCTCGGCGAACAGGACCTGCAGCTCGCCGAAGTCGACCTCGCCGCCCAGCCCCAGCCGGCCCTCACCGACCCCGGCGCCGCGCTCGGCCGCGCGCTCGCGGTCGCGCTGAACCCGGGCGAGACCCTGCGCCAGCACCACCTGCGCGCGCGGCAGTGGTTCGCCGCCGGCGAGACCGTCAGGCTGGTCGCCACCGGCCCCGGCTTCGCGGTGCAGTCCGAGGGACTGGCGCTCGCGCCGGGCGTCGAGGGCCGCGCCGTGCGCGTGCGCACCGACAGCGGCCGCATCGTCACCGGCCTGCCGGTGGGCGAGCGCCGCGTGGAGCTTGCGCTGTGAGCACCCCTGCGCTTAGGCTCTCGGCCTTGGGGGCCGGCTGTTACAAAGTCGGGCCTCAAGTTCGACGGCCCGCCGTCGATACCGCTGACATGTTGAATCGACCCAGGGTCTGTGTCCCAGGCCGCAGGAGTCCGTCATGAAGATCGGTTCCCATTCGTCCCCGGCCGCCGACGCGGCCGCCCTGGCCCGCTCCAATGCCGAGGCCGGCGCGGCCGCTGCCAAGGCCCGCGGCGCGCAGCAGGCCGATTCGGCCAGCAGCGTGCAGCTCTCCAGCACCGCGACGAGCCTGCGCAGCGATGCCGCCGCCCCCGAATTCGACGCCGCCAAGGTCGAGCGCATGAAGCAGGCCATTGCCAACGGCAGCTTCACCGTCAACGCCGAGGTGATCGCCGACAAGCTGATCGCCAACGCCCAGGAACTGCTCGGCTCGACCAAGTCGCGCTGACCCCCACGACCCCATGGCTGTCTCGATGTCTTCCCTGAACGCCACGCCGGAGCACGCCGACACGCTCGAGCCGGTGATCGCCGAGGTCGAACAGCGCCTCGGCGCGCTCGCCCAGGCCCTGCTCGCCCGTGACAGCCGGGACGTCGACGCCGCCGCCAGCGCGCTCCAGCAGGCGCTGGCCCAGGCGCTCGACTGCTTTGGTCGCGCGGCGCGCGAGGGAGGCATCCCGCCGGCGCTGCGCCAGCGCCTGGTGCGTGCCAGCGGCCAGGTGGCCGCGCAGCGCGAGACCCTGGCGCGCGCGACCGCCGCGCTGGACCGGGCCCTCGAGGGCCTGCTGCCGCGCGAGGCCACCGTCTACACCGCCCGCGGCACCGCCGCGCTGGCCGTGCACAGCGGCTCGGCCCGGGCCTGAGTTCCACGCTCCCGATCGCCAGGCGCCCTGCGGGGCGCCTTGGTGTTTCTGCCCCCGCATCACCGCTGCCGCGATCGGCTCTCCCGCTGCCCGCCGGAGACGCTGCGCCGCGCTAGTCGAGCGCGGCGAACGGGTCGCTGGCCTGCTCCAGCGTCACCTGCCAGGACGGCGGCTCGCCCGCGCCCAGAAAGAAGACGCGCCCGGTCACGCGGAAGAACAGGCCCGGGGCCTCGCGCTGGGAAATGATGTCGCCCACATGCAGCGGACACGGTGGCAGTTCCTCACCCGTGGGGGTCGCCGTGATGCCTACCGCCTGCGCAACGCTCTTCAGCGACTCCGAAATGACAAAGGTGACGGGAACCGACATGGTGAGCCTTTCTTTGAACCGTCTGCTGTCGCGGCAGGATGACCGCGCATACCGCCACGGGCAGGCAGGCCCTGCCGCGGCGGGTCGAAGTATCCTGCGTTGCGCCGCGCGCCGCCTCAGTGCGAATGCGCCGCCGGGCGCACCGGCTCGACCTGCAACCGCGGTGCCGGCGACTCCGTGCCCGGCGCACCGCTCCAGTCGTTGCGGCCGCGCTCGCACTGCTGCAGCACCTCGAAGACCACCGGGGCGTCGAGGCCGTCGGCCAGCTTGGCGGCGATCACGAACTCGTCGTAGTGCGCGTTCTCGAGCGGGCCGCCGCGCCAGCGGATCTCGGCCACGCTGTCGGTGATGCGCCGGCCGTGCAGCTCGTAGGGCTGCGCCAGCGCCCGGCGCTCGATCTCGAGCGTCCAGCCGGGCTTGGGCATCGGCCGCGCGTTGAGCACCTGCTCGTGCGGCAGACGCAGCACGATCTCGGTGGTCGCGCTGCCCTGGCAGCCATGCGTGATGCCGAAGGCCAGCCGCACGTAGCCACCGGCCGGCGCGCTGGCCGGCGTGACGCTGACATGGGCCTGCGCCGCGGTCGCGAGCAGCGCGGCGGCAAGGATCAGGAGTTTGCGCATCGGAGCCTCCCTTGCGTTCAGAGTTTCCAGTCGATGCCGGCGTAGACCGCACGGCCCTCCCCGGGCAGGAACTGCGCCAGCGTGGCGCCGGTCGCCCGGGCATCGCGGATCACGCCGTGGCTGGCCGCGTAGCGGCGATCGCCGAGGTTGCGCCCTTCGACAAACCAGCCCGCCGCGCCGGCCCGGCCCTCGAACCGCAGGCCCAGCAGCGCGTAGCCCGGCGCGTACAGGGTCTGGGCATGGTCGACCGCGCTGCGCGTCGCCGCCTCGGTGTTCAGCACGACGCGCAGCGCCTCGCCGAAGCGCCAGCCGGCCTCGGCGCGCAGCGACGCGCGCGGCAGTCCGGCGAGGCGGCCGTCGCCGTAGCTCGCATCGTCGTCGAAGCGGAAGTCGTTGAGCAGCGCCGCGAGCCGCCACGCGAAGCCGGCCGCACGCGGCGCGCCGCCGGCCAGCCCGAGCTCGAGGCCCCGGTGCCAGGTGCGATCGGCGTTGACCGTCGTGCCATTGCCGGCGGTCCCGGCGAGCGCGAGCAGCTCCTTCCTCAGCCGCGTCGCGTACAGCGCCGCATCCCATTCGAGGCCGTCGACGCGGCCGCGCGTCCCGAGCTCGAGCGTCGTGCCGCGCTGCGCCTCGTTGAGCAGCGGCGTCGCGCCGCCGGCGAGCTCGCCGAAGCTCGGCGGCTCGAAGCTGCCCGAGAGGTTGGCGAACCACTGCCACTGCGGCGTGACCTCGTGGCGCAGCCCGAGCTTGGGGCTGAGGCGGCGGTAGTGCTCCTCGAAGCTCTGGTCATTGCCGGCAACGACGTAGCGGTCCTCGAAGCGCCGCGTCGCGCGCGTCGCCTGGGCGCCCAGCACACCCCACCAGCCGGGGCGCCACTCATGCTGCCATTCGCCGTAGAGCTCGACGTTGGTGGCGGTCTGGCGGTTCCTGTCGGTGCGGGCGCCGGCCTCGCCACCGACGTTGACGTAGCGGTCGTCGTCGGTCACGCCGCGCGCGCCGGACAGGCCGGCGACGAGGCGGTTGCGCCGCCCGGCCCGCGGCGTTTCGTCGACCCAGCGCAGCTCGGCGCCGACATCGCGGCTGTCCTGGCGCAGCACCTGGAAGATCGGGTGGTCGAGCTCCTTCGCGGCCAGGTAGACGAAGCCCTCGAGCTGCTGCTGCGGCGCGAGCCGCCAGACGGTCTTGTTCGACAGGCGCAGCCAGTCGATGTCGCGCTTCTGGTCCCCGGTGACGTTGACCGGGTTGGCCTGGCGCGGATCGTCATCGAGCTGCTGGCGCGTCAGGGAGCCCGGCAGCTCCGAGCGGCTGCGCACCGCGCCGAGGTAGAAGCGCGTCTCGAGGTCGCTCGCGAGCTGCCAGCCGAGGTTCGCGAAGGCGCGCTGGCTGCCCTGCTCGGCATGGTCGCGAAAGCCGTCCTGGCCGAAGTGGCTGACGGCCAGGTAGGCGTCGAAGGCCCCGTCGACAAGGCCGGTGGACGCATGCGCGCGCCGGTAGCCGAAGCTGCCGGCCTCGCCACGCAGCCGCAGCGCATCGGCGTTGTAGCCATTGGGCGAGACGAAGTTGACCGCGCCACCGAGCTGGCTGGCGCCGTACTGCAGCGCGTTGGCGCCACGCCAGACCTCGACATAGCGCGCCGACAGCGCCTCGACGGCCTGGAAGTCGTAGCTGCCGTCGGCCAGGTTCAGCGGCACGCCGTCCTGCATCAGCTTCAGGCCGCGGCCGTGGAAGGTGCGCTGCAGGCCCGAGCCGCGGATCGCCAGGCGTGCCTCCTCGGCGCCGAAGCGCGGCTGCACGAACACGCCGGTGGCCAGGCCGAGCGCGTCGGCCAGCGTCGCGACGCGGCGCTCGGCGTAGTCGGCCGCGTCGACGAGCCCGGCACCGCCGGGCGTCAGCTCGATGCGGCGGCGCGCGGTCGGCAGGTCGGGCTGGGTCAGCGTGGACTGGTCGGGATTGCGCTGGCCGCTGACGAGCACCGGCTGCAGCGTGACGGCGTCGCCCTCGGCGGGCGACTGGGCCAGGGCACCGGCGCAGGCCAGTGCGGCGGCCGCGGCGAGCGGCCTGGAAACGAAGGAAGACATGAGGGGCTCCGCAAGACGGGGTGGGCGCGCAAGGCGCCGCCCCGCGGCGGAGCGGCGTCAATGCACGGCGGGACGGTCGTGCGGGCGCTGCGGCGGGCCGCGCGCGGGCGGCAGCGCCGCCACGGCACACTCGTGGCGCGCCACCGGCTGCGCCAGCGGCTCGGCGGGGGCCGGTACCGCGGTGGCAAGCAGTGGCAGCGGCGGCGGTGGCGCACTCGACGCGGCCTGGCAGCAGTCGTGCGCCCCCAGGCCTTCGGCCGGCAGGAGCTCGCCGTCCGCGCCGACGACATAGGCGCCGGCGGCCGAGCAGACCAGCTGGCCGCTGGCCATCGCGCCGGCATGGCGCGCGGCCAGCACCGGCCCGGCCAGCAGGCCGAGCAGCAGCCACAGCGCGAGCAGGGCGCGCAGCGGCAGGGAGCGTTGGAGGGAGCGGTGCATCGGCGCGCCGCAGTGTAGCGGCGTGCCCGCGGCCCCAAAGACAAAGGCGCCCGCAGGCGCCTTGGCATCGAGGCCCGGGCGCGGCTTACATCGCCGAGTCGATCAGCCCGAGCTCGGCGCTGGTCATCAGCGACTCGATGTCGAGCAGGATCAGCATGCGCTCGGCGACGCTGGCGATGCCGATCAGGTAGCTGGTGTCGACCATCGCGCCCATGGCCGGCGCAGGCTTGATGGTTTCGGCCGGCAGCTCGAGCACGTCGCTGACCGAGTCGACCACCGCGCCGACCACGCGGCCCTTGACGCCGAGCACGATCACCGCGGTCACCGCGTTGATCTCGGCCTCGCAGCCGAACTTCACGCGCAGGTCGACGATCGGCACGATCACGCCACGCAGGTTGATCACGCCCTTCAGGAAGGAGGGCGCATTGGCGATGCGCGTCGGGGGCTCGTAGGAGCGGATCTCCTGGACCTTCAGGATGTCGATGCCGTACTCCTCGGCGCCGAGGCGGAAGCTCAGGTATTCGCGCCCCGGGGCCGCGGCGGCCTGGCGTTGCGCTTCGTGGCGGGCCACCTGGGTGGCATCGTGGATCATGTCCATGGCGGGCTTCCTTTCGGGAGAACGGTTCGGCCCCGGAGGGCATCGTTCTTGTTGTCGGTCGCGGCGGGCGGAGCTTGAGCCCCGCCGCCGTCACGTCATCGTCGCGTCAGAAGGTTTCCCAGTCACCACCGGCGTCGGCCGCGACCACCTTGGCCGGCGCGGCCGCGGCCGGAGCCGGGACGCTCGGCGCGGGCTTGGCGGCCGGTGCCGCGGGGCGCTTCACGGGCGCCGCCGCCGCGCGCGGCCGGGCTGGCGGGGCCGCAACGGCCACCGGCGTCGCGGCCACCGCGGCGCCCCCGGCGAGGCGGAACGCGCCGATCGCCTGCGCGAGGCGCCCGGCCTGTTCCTTGAGGCTTTGCGCCGCCGCCGCGCTCTGCTCGACCAGCGCGGCGTTCTGCTGCGTCATCTGGTCGAGGTTGGTGACCGCGCCGTTGACCTGGCCGATGCCGTCGCTCTGCTCGGCCGCAGCGGCGGTGATCTCGCCGATGATGTCCGAGACGCGCTGCACGTTGGCGACGATCTCGCCCATCGTGTGGCCGGCGTCGGCGACCAGGCGCGTGCCCGACTCGACCTTCTCGACGCTCGCGCCGATCAGGTCCTTGATCTCCTTGGCCGCCTGGGCGCTGCGCTGCGCGAGGTTGCGCACCTCGCCGGCCACCACCGCGAAGCCGCGGCCCTGCTCGCCCGCACGCGCCGCCTCGACCGCCGCATTCAGCGCCAGGATGTTGGTCTGGAAGGCGATGCCGTCGATCACGCCGATGATGTCGGCGATCTTCTTGCTGCTCGCATTGATGTCCTCCATCGTCGTGACGACCTGCGAGACGACCTCGCCGCCCTTGGCCGCCGAGGACTGCGCCGAGCTGGCGAGCTGGTTGGCGGTGCGCGCCGAGTCGGCCGTCTGCTTGACGGTGCCGGTCAGCTGCTCCATCGAGCTGGCGGTCTGCTGCAGATTGCTGGCGGTCTGCTCGGTGCGGGCACTCAGGTCCTGGTTGCCGGTGGCGATCTCGCTCGACGCCGTGGAGATCGAATCAGAGCCCTCGCGCACCGCGCTGACGACGCGCTGCAGGCTCTCGTTCATGGCCTTGAGCGCGGCCAGCAGCTGGGCGGCCTCGTCACGGCCGCGCACCTCGACACGCGAGGTGAGATCCCCGCTGGAGACCGCCTCGGCGACGCGCACCGCCTCGCCGATCGGGCGCGTGATCGAGCGGCTCAGCACGAGCGCGATGCCCACGCCGCTGGCGAGCGCCGCCAGGCCGATGGCGAGCATCAGCGTGCGGGCCGACGTGTAGTCGGCCTGCGCCTGCGCCGCGGTGGTGACGGCGCGCTCGTGGTTCTGCGCCGTGTAGGCATCGAGGTGGGC
>DATMJX010000267.1:0-6690 GCA_035553715.1 Methylibium sp. | reverse complement strand
GCAGAGCGCGCAGGTCAGGGCCAGCATCGGCGTCATCCGGGCAGCAGGCGATGCCGAGCGGCTGCTCGCGATCGCCGATGCGGCGATGTACCGCAGCAAGCGGGCCGGACGCGTCACGCCAGAGGCTCCAGCAGCGCGGCGGGCGCTGGAGGGGGCGTGGCGCGTCCGGCCCGCTTGCTGCGGTACATCGCCGCATCGGCGATCGCGAGCAGCCGCTCGGCATCGCCGGCGTCATCCGGGCAGCAGGCGACGCCGATGCTGGCCCTGACCTGCGCGCTCTGCCCGTCGCCCAGCACCACGGGCTCGCGCACGGCGCTGCGCACGCGCTCGAGCACGCGCTCGCATTCGCCGCGCTCGTGCAGCTGCGTCAGCACCAGCACGAACTCGTCGCCGCCGAGCCGCGCCACCGTGTCGTGGGCGCGCACGCAGGCGCCGAGCCGCGTCGCGATGACCTGCAGCAGCCGGTCGCCGGCGGCGTGGCCGAGCTCGTCGTTGACGGCCTTGAAGCCGTCGAGGTCGATGAAGCACACCGCGAGCGCCGTGTGCTGCCGCCGCGCCAGCGGGATCGCCTGGCCCAGCCGGTCCAGCAGCAGCTGCCGGTTCGGCAGACCGGTCAGGGCGTCGTGCGAGGCGGCGCGCTCGGCGCGCTCCTGGTGCAGCTTCAGCGCGGTGATGTCGAGCACCATCCACAGCGACTCGCCGGTCTCCGGCGACAGCAGCACGGCGCTCATGTCGACCCAGATCGGCGTGCCGTCCTTGCGCCGCATGCGGACCTGGCCACGGTACGGCTGGCCCTGCTGCAGGACCGGATAGGCCTCGCGGCCCAGCGCCTCGTAGCCGGCCTCGTCCAGGTAGAGCGTGCGCATCGGCTGGCCGTCGAGCTCGCCCGGCGCGTAGCCGAAGATGAGGTCGAGCGCGGTGTTCTTCCACACGGCGACGCGGTCGCGCAGCTTGACGATGCCGACCAGCTCGCTGTGCAGCATGGCCGCCTGCTCGCGGTTGGCGCGCTCGAGCAGGCGGCGCATGTGCGCGAGCTCGGTGACGTCGTACATCACCGAGCGGCTGCGCACGAAGGCGCCCTGCGCATCGCGGATCGCCGTGGCGCGGATGCTGACGCGCCGCACGCTGCCGTCGCGGCTGTGCAGGTCGAGGTCGAAGGGGCCGGCGCGGCCTTGCACCAGAAAGGTCGGGTAGTGCGCGTCGAAGTGGGCCCGGCCCTCGGCGGAGTAGAAGTCCCGGGGGCCCAGCCGGCCGATGACCTCCTCGCGCGAACAGCCCAGCCAGGCCAGCGCGGTGGCGTTGATCTGCACGAACAGGCCGCGCGCGTCGAGCGAGTAGTAGCCGCAGGGCGCGTGGTCGTAGAGGTCCTGGAAGTGCGCCTTGGCCTCGGCCAGCTCGCGGTCGCGCGCCTGCAGCGTGCGGGCCTTGGCCAGCAGGCCGGCGGTGGCCGCCAGCGTGATCAGCGCGAGGGCACCGGCCCAGCCCAGCACCGTGCGGCGGGTGCCGCGGTAGCCGGCCAGGGCCGACGTGGCGTCCTGGGCGACGATCGCGACAAAGGGGTAGCGCTCGACGCGCGCGGTCACGATGAAGCGCGCGACGCCGTCGATGCGGCTCTGCACCGGCTCCCTCGTCCGCTGGACCTCACGGGCGCGGTGCTCGACCGCCGCGGCCTCGATCGCCTCGCCGTAGCTGAAGCGGCCGTCGACGATGCGCGCGCGGTAGAGGCCGTCGAGGCCCAGCACGCCGACCACGGTGTCGGTCGCCTCGCTGCGGCTGTACTCGGCGATCAGCGCCTGGGGGTCGATGGTGGCGAGCACCATGCCGGCGAAGTCCCCGTCGGGCGTGTTCAGGCGCCGGGTCATCGGCAGGATGTGGCCACCGGCCAGCGGACTGGGCGCCGCGGGGCCGATCAGCACGTCGAGGTCGGCGCGGCGCTTGTGCGCCTTGAAATCGTCCTCGTCGGCCAGGTTCAGGGCGACGAGCTCCGAGGTGCCGTCGACGACGAAGCCGCGCGCGTCGGTGACCAGCACCAGCCGGGTGACGTCGTTGGCCAGCACGCCACCGGCGTGCAGCGCCCGCAGCGAGGGCAGCTGGCGGTTCTCGGACAGGTGCTTGACCAGCAGGGTCGTCTGGTTGACCCGGTCGAGGGTCTCGCCGGTGCGCAGCGCGAGCTTCTGCGCCGCCCGGTGGCCCTCGCGCAGGATCCGGTCGACCTGGTGCTGGTATTCGTTGTGCAGGGTCAGCCAGGCGCCGATGGCGATGGCCAGCAGCAGGCCCGCGCCGGCGGCCATCAAGGTACCCAGTCTGGAGGACAGCCGATCGAGCAACGCAGATCCTTGGCAGGTCGGTGCGGCCGTGACGGACAGCCGCAGGAGCGCATTGGACCCGCGTGCGGGCCCCGGCGATCGGCGCTGAAAGGGGGGCTTGAGGGCCCAGATCGGCGTTTGTGCCCCGCACGCCGGCGCGCCTAGACTGGCGCATGGCCGAGCCCGACGCGACCGAGCACCACACCGTCTGCCTGGGCGTCGCGCCCTGTTTTGCCGCCGCCGCTCACGAGACCGTGCTGGCCGCCGCGCTGCGCGCCGGCGTGGCGATGGCGAGCTCCTGCCGCAACGGCAGCTGCCGCAGCTGCCTGTGCCGGCTCGTCAGCGGCAGCATCGTCTACTCGATCGAGTGGCCGGGGCTGAGCGCCGAGGAAAAGCGCGAGGGCCTGATCCTGCCCTGCGTCGCGCGGCCGTGCAGCGATCTGGTGATCGGGCCCGCCTGAGGCTGCTGCCGGTTCAGCTCACCGGCTCGACGTCGGTCAGGTTGGCCACCTCGCGCAGCTCGTCGAGCAGGGGCAGGGCCGCCAGCACGGTGTCGGCCTCGAGGCCGAAGTCGATCAGGCAGGCGACCTCGTCGACCTCGATCGCCTTGAGCCGGTCGGTCATCGCCAGGCAGCGGTCGAAGCTGCCCAGCAGCGAACTCGTCGCGTAGTAGCGCTCGAAGGAGAACTCCAGCGCGTCGGCCACGTCCTGCGGCGTCAGCTTGCCGGCGGCCACCGGGCAGCGCTGCTGGAAGAAGGGCACCGACGCGGTGTGCCCGCCCACCAGGTTGGCCGAGCTGGCCAGGTAGTCCAGCATCGGCGCCTTGACGGTGCGCCGCACCGTCGCGTCGTCCTCGCCGACGAAGGTGTGCAGCATCAGGCTGACCGTGCCGCGCCCCGGATGGCCGGCCTCGGCCCAGGCCGCGCGGTAGGCGGCGATCTTGTCGGCCAGTGCCTCGAGCGACTGGCCCAGCAGGTGCGTCAGCACGTTCAGGCCCAGCGCGCCGGCGCGACGGAAGGTCTGCGGGTTGCCGGCGGCGGTGATCCAGATCGGCAGCTCGCGCTGCACCGGGCGTGGCATCGTGTGCACGCGCACGCGCTCGCCCAGCGGGTTGCTGCCCTCGTAGGGCGCGCCGGCCCACAGCTGGCGCAGCTCGGCGGCGCGCTCGAACACGAGCTCGCCGCGCTGTTCGTAGGCGCCCGGCGGCGCGAGCAGGAAGTCGTTCGGGAACCAGCCCGACGCGAGGCCGAGGTCGACACGGCCGCCGGACAGGAAGTCGACCAGCGACCACTCCTCGACCACGCGCACCGGGTGGTGCAGCGGCACCACCACGCTGCCCGAGCGGATGCGCAGCCGCTGCGTCAGCGTCGCCAGCGCCGCGCCCAGCACCGAGGGGTTGGGCGACAGGCCGCCGAAGGCATGGAAGTGCCGCTCGGGGGCCCAGACCGCCGAGAAGCCGTGCCGGTCGGCGAAGCGCGCGCTCTCGAACAGCAGGCGGCGCTGCGCGTCGGCGCGCGGCCCGCCCTCGTCGCTGGCGAAGTAGTAGAGGCTGAAGGCCAGCGGGCGCTCGGCGTGGGCGGTCGGGTCGATCTGCATGGCCCATTGCAGCGCCGCGCCGGCGTGCGCTCCTTGACGCAGATTAAGGGCGCCGCGCCGTCCCCGCGTTCGGGTGGCGCAACGCGGCTGGGTTGACGCAACGCAAGGCCGGGGCCGGCGCGCTGCCTAGCATCGTCTCGCATCGCCTGCGCAGCAGGCCCGGAGCACCGCATGGAAACCGCCTCGCAACTGGCCAGCCGACTCTCGCGCGCGTCGTGCCGGAAGTTCTATGACGTCTACAACGCCTTCGATTGGCCGCCGCGGCTGCAGGAGGGCGCGTGGTGCATGCCGCCCGAGCTGATCTCGATCCACGGCACGCCGGTCTACGAGGCGCTGGACGAGGCCCAGCGTCAGCGGCTGAGCCTGCACGAGCTGTGCAACTTCTTCAGCCTCGTGCTGCAGGGCGAGCGTGTGCTGGTGCAGGGCCTGGCGCACCGCCTGTACCAGTCGAGCAACAACCGCGTGATCACCGAGTACCTGCACCACTTCCTCGACGAGGAGAACAAGCACATGGTGATGTTCGGTGAGTTCTGCCACCGCTACATCGGCAAGGTGTATCCGGAGAAGAAGGTGGCGCTGCCGCGCGAGTTCGCCAAGGGCGAGGACGAGGTGGTGTTCTTCTGCCTCGCGATGGTGGTCGAGGAGCTGGGCGACTACTACAACCTGGCGATCGCGCCGGACGAGCGCTGCGATCCGCTGGTGCGCGAGATCAACAAGGTCCACCACATCGACGAGGCACGCCACCTGGCCTTCGGCCGCAGCTACCTGGCCGAGCTGTTCGAGCGCCACCGCCCGCACTGGAGCGAGGAGACGCTGGCCTCGTTCCGGCAGTGGCTGGTGAGCTACCTGAAGTCGTGCTGGGGCGACTACTACAACCCGAGCGTCTACCGCGACGCCGGGCTGGCCGATGCCTACGAGGTCCGCCTCGCGGCGCTCGCCCATCCGGCCTGCATCGCGCACCGCCAGCGCGCCTCGGCCAAGGTGGTCGACTACTTCGTCAGGACCGGCCTGCTGGCCGAGGCGCCGGCGCTTTGAGCCGGACGGCGCGTCATTGCGGCCGCACGCCGAAGGCCCAGGCCAGCGCGGTGAAGCTCACGAAGGCGATCACCGTCGAGCTCAGGATGATCCGGGCGACGCGGCCGTTGTCGGCGCCGTAGCGCTCGGCCAGCAGCGAGACGTTGCTCGCCGAGGGCAGCGCGGCGGCCAGCGTCAGCACCATCAGCGCGAAGTCCGACAGCGGCGCGCCGGCGCGCTGCAGGCCCCAGCCGAGCGCGAACACCAGCGCCGGGTGGGCGAACAGCTTGACCAGCGCGATCGGCAGGAAACGCCGCAGCGGTGTCGCGCCGTGCGCGTGCTGGCCGGCGCGCCACAGCACCGCGCCGATGGTGAACAGCGCGACCGGCGAGGCGGCGTTGCCGAGCATGCGCACGACCTCGTCGAGCGGCCCCGGCAGCGCCAGGCCGGTGGCCGAGGCCAGCGCGCCGGCCGCGATCGCCCAGGGCAGCGGGTTCGACAGCGCGCCGCGCAGCGCGCTGCCCAGCGCACGCCGCGCCCCCTGGCCTGCGGCCTCGTGCCCCTGCGCGATCGCGATGCACAGGGAGCTGGTGATGAAGAGGTCGGCCAGGATGGTCGCGATCACCGGGCCGGCGGCCGCCGGCCCGAGCAGCGCCGTCAGCAGTGGCACGCCCATGAAGCCGGTGTTCGGGAAGGCCGCGACCAGCGCGCCGAAGGCGGCGTCCTTGTGGCGCAGCGTGGCCGACAGCGTCGTCGCGATCACCAGCCCGACGATCACCAGCGCCGCGACGACGTAGATCGCCAGCACCCAGGGGTCGAGCAGCTGCGCCACCGGCAGCCCCGCGCCGAAGCGAAACAGCATGCACGGCAGCGCGAAGTACAGCACGAAGGCATTGAGCCCCGGGATCGCCGCCGTCGGCAGCAGCTGCGAGCGCGCGGCCAGCCAGCCGCACAGCACCAGCGCGAAGAAGGGGATGGTGACCGCCAGGATGGGCTGCATCGGCGGCCAGTATCCCCGCCGGGGCCGCGTGCCGTCCTGCGGACATCACGCCCTCCGCCCGCCGCCGGGCGGCTTGGCTATCATCCGCGCCCTCGCCGTCCGCCCCCGTGTCCGAACCCGCCTCGCTCAACACCGCCCAGATGCAGGCGGTCCACCACCTGGCCGGGCCCTGCCTGGTGCTCGCTGGCGCGGGCTCGGGCAAGACGCGAGTGATCACTCACAAGATCGCGCGGCTGCTGCAGGCCGGGCTGGCGCCGGCGCAGATCGCCGCGATCACCTTCACCAACAAGGCCGCCGCCGAGATGCGCGAGCGCGCCAAGGCGCTGGTCGGCGGCAAGGCGGCCAAGCCCCTCGTCATCTGCACCTTCCATGCGCTGGGCGTGCGGCTGCTGCGCGAGGACGGCGCGGCGATCGGCCTGAAGCCGACCTTCTCGATCCTCGACAGCGACGACGTGCTGGGCCTGATGAAGGACGCCGGTGGCACGACCGATGCCGCGACCGCGCGACGCTGGCAGTGGGCCATCAGCCTGTGGAAGAACCAGGGGATGGATGCGGCCACGGCCGAGGCCCAGGCCGCCAACCCCGACGAGGTGCAGGCCGCGCGCGTGATGGCGCGCTACCAGGAGCGGCTGGCGGCCTACCAGGCGGTCGACTTCGACGACCTGATCGGCCTGCCGGTCGCGCTGCTGCAACGCGAGGCCGCGGTGTGCGCGAAATGGCAGGCCCAGCTGCGCCACGTGCTGGTCGACGAGTACCAGGACACCAACGCACAGC
>DATMJX010000266.1:0-9945 GCA_035553715.1 Methylibium sp. | reverse complement strand
CTTGTCGGCTGCGGCTATGTCGCCGACTTCTACCTCGCCACGCTGCCGGCCCACCCCGAGCTCGAGGTCGCCGGTGTCTTTGACCGACTGCCCGAGCGCATGGCAACGCTCTCGCGCACCTATGGTGTGCCGACCTATGGTTCGCTGCAGCAGCTGCTCGACGACCGCAGCGTCACCCTGGTGCTGAACCTGACCAACCCGCGCGAGCACTACGCCGTCTCCCGCGCCTGCCTCGAAGCCGGCAAGCATGTCTATTCCGAAAAGCCGCTCGCGATGGAAATGGCACAGGCGCAGGAACTCGTCGAGCTGGCCGAGGCCCGCGGCCTGCAGATCACCAGCGCCCCCTGCAGTCCTCTCGGCGAGACCGCCCGGACGATCCGTCGTGCGCTGCGCGAGCAGCGCGTCGGGCCGGTGCGCGTGGTCTATGCCGAGATGGACGACGGCATGGTGCACCGCATGCCCTACCAGCGCTGGCAATCGGTCTCCGGCATGCCCTGGCCCTACCGCGACGAGTTCGAGGTCGGCTGCACGCTCGAGCACGCGGGCTACTACCTGACCTGGCTGCTCGACTGGTTCGGCCCGGCCCGCAGCGTCACCGCCTTCGCCTCGGCCCAAGTGCCCGACAAGGTCGCCGGCGAGGCCCTGACGCCGCCGGACGCGCCGGATTTCTCGGTCGCCTGCATCCGCTTCGACGGCGGCGTGGTCGCGCGCCTGACCTGCAGCATCCTCGCACCGCACGACCACTCGCTGCGCATCGTCGGCGACCACGGCGTGCTGTCGACAAGCGAGTGCTGGGACTACCGCGCACCGGTGTCGATGCGGCGCCTGCTGTCGATCCGCCGCAAGACCTTCCTGAGCCCGTGGCGCAGCCGGCTGCCGCTCGAGGCCGCTCCGGCCGGCTCGGCCGCCTACCGGCGCGCGCACAAGATGGACTTCGCACGCGGTCCGGCCGAGCTGGCCGCAGCGATCGCTGCCGGCCGCCCGCCACGGCTGTCGACGCGCTTCTCGCTGCATGCCAACGAACTCGCGCTGGCGATCCACCACGCGAGCCGCGACGGCAGCAGCTATCGCATGACGACCACCTTCACCCCGACCGACCCCACGGACTGAACCATGCCCGCCGTCGACCGTACGATCCGCTGGGGCCTGTGGGGCACCGGCCATCAGGCGCACGAGCTCGCGCTCGACTTCGCGCTGGTGCCGGGCGCGCGCCTGCAGGCGGTCGGCTCGCGCTCGGCCGAGCGCTCGCGGGCCTTCGCGCAGCGCCACCGCGTGCCGCAGCCCTGCGCCAGCCTCGACGCGCTGCTGGCCGACCCGGCGATCGACGTCATCTACCTCGCGACGCCCAACCACCGACACCTCGAGGACGGCCTGGCCTGCCTCGAGGCCGGCAAGGCCCTGCTGTGCGAGAAGCCCTTCGCGCTCGATGCCGACCAGGCCGCGACGCTGGCCGCCGCCGCGCGCCGGCGCGGCGTCTTCTGCATGGAGGCGATGTGGACGCGCTTCGTGCCGGCGGTCGTGGCGGCACAGCGCCTGATCGCCGAGGGCGCTCTGGGCCGCATCGTGCGTCTCGAAGGCGATTTCAGCTACCCGGCGCTGCCGAGCCCGGGCGACGCGCGCTTCGCGCCCGGCGGCGGCGCGCTGCTCGACCGCGGGGTCTACCTGCTGTCGCTCGCCCAGCAGTGGCTCGGCGCGCCGGTGTCGGTCGCGGCACAGGCCCGCCTCGGCCCGGACGGGGTCGACTGGCATTCGGCTTACCAACTCGCTTATGCCGACGGCGCGGTCGCGCAGCTCTCGGCCAGCCTCGTGAGCCCCGGGCGCAACGAGCTGCTGATCACCGGCGAGCGCGGCCAGCTGCGCTTGCATGCACCCTTCTACCGTGCCCACCGCTACAGCCTGCAGCCGAGCGCGGCACCCACCGCGGCCGCCGGGCCCGGTGCGCCGCCGTCCTGGCGCGGTCGCCTGCGCGAACGCCCGGCCCTGCAGCGCCTGCATCGCCAGCTCGAGCCGCTGCGTGCGATGCTCGCGCCGCTGGCAAGCCGCCGCCTGCCCTTCCCCGGCAACGGCTACCAGTTCGAGCTGCAGGAGGTCACCCACTGCCTGCAGCGCGGCGTGCTCGAGAGCGCGACGATGCCGCTCGACGATTCGGTCGCGGTGCTGACGATCGCCGACCGCCTGCGCGCCGCCTGGCGCACCCCGACCTGCTGAGTCCATGCCCGAATCCAGCCCCAAGCCGCGCGCCGTCGCCTACCTCGTCAGCCAGTACCCGATGCTGTCGATGATCTTCATCATCCGCGAGGTGCTGCAGCTGCGCCGCCTCGGCTGGCGCATCGACGTCGCGTCGATCAACGCCGCCGACCGCGCGGCAGACGGCCTGACCGCCGACGAGGCCGCCGAGGCCGACGCCACCTACTACCTGAAACCGCACGGCATGCGCGGCGCGCTCGCCGCGCATGTCGACACGCTGCGGCGCACGCCGCGCGGCTGGCTGCGCGGCGTGCTCGCCGCCGTGCAGCTGGCCGGCGCCGACCTGCGCGCGCTGGCGCTGAACCTCGCCTACTTCAGCGAGGCCTTGATGGTCGGCGTGTGGATGCGCGAGCGCGGTCAATGCCACCTGCACGCCCACCTTGGCTCGCAGGCGGCGACGGTGGCGCTGTTCGTCAAACGGGTGTTCGGCCATGGCTTCTCGGTCACGGTGCACGGCCCGGACGAGTTCTACGACGCCTACCGCCAGTACCTGCCGCAGAAGGTCGCCGAAGCCGATTTCATCTGCTGCATCAGCCACTATGCACGCAGTCAGCTGATGCGGTTGGCGCCCTACGCGCACTGGCACAAGCTCGAGGTCGCGCGGCTTGGCGTCGACCCGGCGCACTTCGCGCCGCGCCCGCGCCCGCAGCCCGAGGACGGGGTGTTCGAGCTGCTGTGCGTGGGCCGGCTGACGCCCTCGAAGGGCCAGCACCTGCTGATCGACGCGCTCGCGCGCCTGCGCGGGCAGGGCCGGCGCGTGCGCCTGCGCGTGGTCGGTGCCGGTCCCGACCGCGCATCGCTCGAGGAGCAGGTGCGCCACCACGCGCTCGGCGAGGCCGTGATCTTCGAGGGGGCGGTCAACCAGGACCGCATCCGCGCGCTCTACGCGCGCGCCGACTGCTTCTGCATCGCCAGCTTCGCCGAGGGCATTCCGGTGGTGTTGATGGAGGCGATGGCCATGGCGGTGCCCTGCGTGACGACGCGCATCACCGGCATCCCCGAGCTGATCGAGGACGGCCGCGACGGTCTGCTGGTCGCGCCCTCGGACGTCGAGGGGCTGGCCGCGGCGATCGAGCGGCTGATCGACGACCCGGCGCTGTACGAACGGCTGGCCTGCGCCGGCCGCCGGCGGGTCGTCGAGGACTACGACCTGGCGCGCAACGTCGACCGCCTGGGCGAGATCTTCGCGCGCCGCATCGCCGGCGCACCGGCCCGCCGCGGGGAGCCGGCATGAGCGCGCTGCTGATCGACGCGCTCGCGGCGCTGCTGACCCTGCTCGCGCTCGGTGTGCTGGTGCCCGTCGGGGTGCTGACGCTGCAGCTGCTGCTCGCCCGCCCGGGGCTCCGCCTGCCCGCGCCCGCGGGACGGCGTCCGCGGGTCGCGGTGCTGATGCCGGCGCACGACGAGGCCGAGGGCATCACCGCGGCGATCGCGGCGCTGCGCCCGCAGCTCGCGGCCGGGGACCGCCTGCTCGTCATCGCCGACAACTGCAGCGACGCGACCGCCGCCGTGGCCGCCGCGGCCGGCGCCGACGTCAGCGAGCGCTTCGACACCACGCGCCGCGGCAAGGGCTATGCGCTGGACCATGGCATGCGCCAGCTCGCCGCCCACCCACCCGAGGTGGTGGTGATCGTCGATGCCGACTGTGTGGTCGAGCCTGGGGGACTCGACCGGCTTGCGCGCGAATGCGCTGCGCGCGAGCGACCGGTGCAGGCGCTGTACCGCATGCTGACACCTACTGGGGCCGGGCTGCGCCAGCGCGTTGCGCAGTTCGCCTGGCGCGTCAAGGGGCAGGCGCGCGCGCTCGGCTACCGCCGCCTCGGTCTGCCCTGCCAGCTGATGGGCACCGGCATGGCCTTCCCCTGGGCGCAGATCGCGAGCGCGCCGCTCGCCTCCGGTCACCTGGTCGAGGACCTACAGCTCGGCCTGGACCTGGCCGCCGCCGGCCATGCGCCCTACTACTGCGTCGAAGCGGTCGTGACCAGCAGCTTCCCGGCCTCCGAGGACGCGACGGCCTCGCAGCGCACCCGCTGGGAGCACGGCCACCTCGGCGTGATCGCGTCCCAGGGGCCACGGCTGCTGTGGCGCGCGCTGCGTGGGCGCCAGGGGGCGCTGGCGGCGCTGACGCTGGACCTGTGCGTGCCGCCGCTGTCCTTCCTCGTGCTGCTGCTCGGCGCGGTGCTCGCGGCCGGCCTGCTGTTCGCCCTCGCCAGCGGGCGGCTGCTGCCGCTGCAGCTCGCGCTGCTGGCGCTGCTGCTGTTGATCCTGGGCATCGGCAGCGCGTGGCGGCGTTTCGGCCGTGACGCGATCACGCTCGAGGAACTGCTCGGCATCCCGCTGTACGTGCTGGCCAAGTTGCCGATGTACGCACGACTGCTGGTCGCCCGCCAGACTCAGTGGGTGCGCACCGGGCGCGACAAGCCGCCGCGCTAGGTCGCGGTGGCAACGCAGCGCGCGAGCGCAGCGAGCCAGGCACCGGCCGGCGCGATGCTGCGCAGCTCGACCTCGACCGGCCCGGCCTCGCGCGGGATGCGAATGCGACGCCCGCCCGCGTCGAAACCGACGTCCACGCGCGCCGGCGAGATGTCCAGCCCGGTGCCGATCGCCTTCAGACAGGCTTCCTTGCGCGTCCAGCCCCGCAGGAAGTCCGCGGCGGCGTCCGCCGTTTCGGCCCGAGCATGCCACTCGGCCTGCTCGCGGGGCGAGCACACCCGGGCCACCAGCGCCGCGGCATCGCGGACCGGATGCAACAGCTCGACATCGACGCCGACCTCGGCGCCCGCGCACACCGCGATCAGCGCCACGTCACCGCTGTGGCTCAGGCTGAACTCGGGCGATCCGCCACCGGCCAGCCGCGGCTTGCCGGTGGCCCCGGTCTCGAAGCACAGCGTGTGCGGCCCGGCCCCGAGCTGCGCGCCGAGCACGCCGCGCAGCGCGACATGCGAGCGCTCCCAGCGCTGGCGCAGCGGCTCGGCACGGAACCGCGCAGCACGCTCCCGCTCGTCGGGGGACAACCACGCGTGCGCGCCCGCCGGCGCCGGCGTCAACAGGTCGACCCACCACAGGGCGACGTCGTCGAAGCCGGACGCCAGCCGGCGCCAAGGCAGCGTCATCGCCCAGCCAGCCGGTCGTTGCGCGGCAGCCCCCCGCGCCAGAGCGCGCTGTGGCGCAGCAGGTCGCCGAACAGGCCCGGCGGATCGGGGTCGGGCTTGCGCTGCAGCCGCCGGCGCAGCCGCCACAGCAGGAAGCCGGCCGCCCACAGCAGGTCGGTCGCCGCGGCGTAGAGCCGGCCGTGGTTCTTGACGAAGTAGCGCCGGCGCGACTCGAACCAGTAGGCCGGCAACCGCCGCAGCCCGGCCTGCGCGCCGGTCACGCCGGTGCTCTGGCCGGCGATGTGCATCACGCGGCTGGCCGGCACATGCCAGCAGGTCCAGCCGGAGCGCGCGGCCTGCAGGCAGAAGTCGGTCTCCTCGTAGTAGAGGAAGTAGTCCTCGTCCATCAGGCCGACGGACTCGAACACCGCGCGCCGCAGCAGCAGGCTCGCGCCGGGCAGCCAGTCGACCCGCTCGGGCTGCTCGCCCATTGTCAGCAGCACGCTCCAGCGGCGCAGCAGCGCGGTCACCGGGCCGAAACGCAGCGCCGCCGACAGCTCGCCGAGCAGGGAGGGAAAGCGAAAGGCATGCGGCCACGGGGTGCCGTCGGCCAGCTCGAAGCGGCTGCCGGCGATGCCGGCGCGCGGGTGGGCGCGCAGGAAGTCGAGCAGCGCCGCGAGCGCGCCCGACCGCACCTCGGTGTCGGGATTGAGCAGCCAGATCCAGTCCGGCGGCGTCGCGGACGCGAGCGCCGCGCGGATCGCCAGGTTGTTGCCGTAGGCGAAGCCGCCGTTGAGCGGCGCGCGCCGCAGGCTCGCCCAGCCGGCCCAGCCCTCGGCGTCGATCGCGGCCGCGATGCGCTCGGCCGAACCGTCGCCCGAGTCGTTGTCGACCACGACGACGCGCGCGCCGGGGTACTCGCGCAGCTCGACGGCGAGCGCCCGCAGCCCGTTGACGACCAGCGCCGCGGTACGGTAGTTGACGACGACGACCAGCACCGCCGTGCCGGCACCGCCGCTCATGCCGCGCCGGCTCCAGGACGCGGGTCGACGCCGCGCCACACCGCGCTGTGGCAGGCCAGGTCGCGCCAGTAGTGCGGCGGGCGCCGCTGCGGCTTGCGCTGCAACCAGTGGCGCAGGCGGCCGATCGGATCGGCCGCCAGCACCAGCAGGTCGACCAGCGCCGCATAGGCGCGGCCGTGGTTGAGCACGAAGTAGCGCCGCCGCGACTCGAACCAGTAGGCCGGCACGCGCCGCGGCGCGCCCTCGCGCACCGTCACGCCGCTGCTCTGGCCGACCAGGTGGACGATGCGCGCCTGCGGCACATGCCAGCAGGTCCAGCCGGCGCGGCGCGCGCGCAGCGTGAAGTCGGTCTCCTCGAAGTAGAGGAAATAGCCTTCGTCCATCAGGCCGATGCGGTCGATCACCGTGCGACGCACCAGCATGAAGGCGCCGGACACCCAGTCGACCGGCCGCGGCTGCTCGGGAGTGCCCAGGCGCACCAGATGACGCTCGAACAGGCGGTCGAGCAGGCCGAGGCCGAGCCGGTCGAGCGCCTCGCTGACCGCGTTCGGGAAGCGGAAGCAGCACATCTGCGGCGTCGCGTCCGGATCCTCGCTGCGCCCGCCGGCGATGCCGGCCTCGGGATGCACGACCAGGAAGTCGAGCAACAGCCGCAGCGCGCCGGGCCGCACCAGCGTGTCGGGGTTCAGCAGCAACACGAACTCGGTCTCGTCCGGCAGCAGGCGCAGCGCGACGTTGTTGCCGGCCGCGAAGCCGGCGTTGCGCGGTGCGCGCACCAGCGTCGCCCAGTCGGCCCAGCCGCGTTCGGCGATCGCGCGCTCGACCGGCTCGGCCGCACCATCGGGCGAGGCGTTGTCGACCACGATCACGCGCGTGCCCGGCACCGTGGCGATCTCGGTCGCGAGCGAGGCGAGGCAGGCGATCGTCAGATCGGCCGCCTTGTAGGCCACGATAGAGATCAGCAGCCGGCACGGCAGGGCGTCCGTCATGTCGGCGTCCGGCCCAATCCGTCGATCACGCGCCGCAGCGCGGACACCAGCACCCGCACGTTGGGCTCGAGCACCATGTTGTCATGGTTGCCCGGCACCTCGAGCACCTGCAGGCTGCCGGCGTAAGGCGTCCAGAAATTGTCCTCGCGCACATAGTTGCGCTGCACGTCGACCAGCCGCCCGCCGCTGAGCCGGTAGCGGACATCGAGCCTGGGCCGGAACAGCGCCACCTTGACCGGCACCTTCTGCAGCCGGTAGCGCAGCAGCGAGCGCATGAAGGCATCGCCGATGCGTTGCGACTGGAAGTTGGCCGAGGCACCGTCGGCGCCATCGACCCCGTCCGCCGCGGCGGCAGCGCGACGCGCCCGCTTGGACTTCTCCCACTCGATGCGCTCGGCGACCTTCTCGCGCAGGAAGCGCGCACCGCCACGCTGCAGGCCCTGGGTGAAGATGGCGATCTTGTCGCTCAGGCTGAAATGCGGGATCTCGCGCGCCGGCGTGTCGAGCATCAGCACCGCCTGGACCTGCTCGCCGGCCTCGATCAGCTGGCGCGCCATCTCGTAGGCGATCAACCCGCCACCCGAGAAGCCGCCGAGCAGGTAGGGCCCCTCGGGCTGGACCTGGCGCAGCTCGACGAGGTAGTCGGCCGCGGCCTCCTCGAAGCTCTCGTGGGGCGCCGCATCGCCATACAGGCCGCGGGCCTGCAGCGCGTAGAAGGGCCGGTCCTCGCCGAGCAGGTTGGCCAGGTGGCTCAGGTTCAGCACATTGCCGAACATGCCGGCGACGATGAACAGCGGCGTGCGCCCGGCCACCGGCCCGGCGTGCATCGGCACGACATGGCGGAAGCGCAGCGCGGCCGGCGCGCTGGCCGCGGCGGTGGCCGGCGGAGCGCCCTCGTCCGCACCCTCGACATAGGGCCCGCCGCGCACCAGCTCGGCCAGCCCCGCGATCGTCGGCGACTGCATCAGCACCGACATCGGCAGGTCGGCACCGAACTTGTCGCTGATCTCGTTGAACAGGCGCACCGCGATCAGCGAATGGCCGCCGAGATCGAAGAAGCTGTCGCGGATGCCCACGCCCTCGACGCCGAGCAACTTGGCCCACAGCTCGGCAAGCGTGCGTTCGACCGCGTCGCGCGGCGGCTCGAAGTCACTGTCGAGCTCGGGGCGCGAGAAGCGCGCCGCATCGGCGTTCGCGTTCGACGCGCGGCTGACTGCCTCGGCCTGGGCGCCCAGCGCGGCAACGTCCATCGAGCTGATGACCTGCTCGGCCTGCAACTCGCCGGCCAGCAGGCGGCGCAGCGCATCGATGCCCTCGGCCGGGTCGATGCCCTGGCTGACGTTGTGCTGCAGCGCCAGCTCGCCGGGCGAGGCCGGCTTGGCGCGCGCCGCGGACGGCTCGCTGGCCGCCTCCTCGACATGGCTCGCCGCCGGCCGCGGCCGCGGCGCGTGCCAGGGACCGTCGAGGCGGCGCAGCGTCAGGCGGTCGACCTCGGCCAGCACGCGGCCCTGGGCATCGCTCAGCGTCACGTCGAAGGCCGCGAAGTCGCTGCGCACCGAGCCGTCGCTCGCGAGCCGGATCCAGCTGTGCACCTCGGCCGGCAGCGGTGCGTGGAAGCGCAGGCCGCGATAGGAGATCGGCGCCCACAGGTTCTGTGCGACGTCGGCCTCGGCATAGCCGGGGATCAGGTCCATCGCGCAGCCGGTCGCGATGTCGACCACGCCCGGGTGCAGGCCGAAGTCGGCCAGGTCGGCAGCGAACTCGGCCGGCAGCTGCAGCCGCGCGAGCGCCTCGCGCTCGCCGAGCGCGAGGCGCTTGAGCACGCGCCAGCGCGGGCCGAACTGCAGGTGGCTCTCCTGCCGCGTGCGCAGCGCGCCGGGGCCCCCGGCGGTCTCGACGGCGCGCTGGCAGCGCGCCTCGATCTCGGCGAGCGGCAGGTCCGCCGCGCGGGCCTCGGACGCCGCGGTGACGCGCGCGCTCGCACAGCGTTCCCAGACGCCGTCGGTGGCTTCGGCCGACCACTCGACCTCCCAGCGCTGCGCGTCGCCGCGCAGCGCCAGACGGAAGCGCCGGGGCGCGCCGTCGCCGACGAACAGCGGCGTCTCGAACACCAGGTTGCTGAGCTGCCAGGAGGCATCCTGGCCGAGCTCGGCAAGCGCGGCGCGGACCAGCTCGAGGTAGCCGGTGCCCGGCAGCAGCGCCTCGCCGCTGCCGAGACGGTGCTCGGCGATGACCCAGTCGGCCTCGGCCGACAGCGTGCCGCTGAAAGTGTGAACCTGCGCGAGGCCGTCGCGGGACACGCGGCGCTCGTCGAAATGCGGGCTCGCAACCGCGAGGGCCTCGCCCTGCGCCGCATGGGCGTCCCCTGCCGCCGCGAGCTGACCGACCATGCCGACATCCTTCCAGATGCCCCAGGCCAGCGCGGTCACCGGGTAGCGGCGCTGGCCGTGGCAGGACTCGGCGAAGGCGTTGACGAAGGCGCTCGCGCCGACGTAGTCGATCTGGCCGGCCGGCGCGGTCCAGGTGCTGGTGGTCGAGAACAGCAGCATGAAGTCGAGCGGCGCGTTGCGCAGCAGCTCGTCGAGCACCAGCGTG
>DATMJX010000265.1:0-4280 GCA_035553715.1 Methylibium sp. | reverse complement strand
CTCGCCCCAGCCGGCCAGCGCAAAGTGCCGGTGGACCACCCACGACGCGCGCTGCGCCGGGGTCGGTCGCGCGGCCGGCGCGGTCCAGCGCGCCGCGCTCGCGGCCACGCCGCCGGGGCCCGACTGGGTGTCGTCAAAAGCGCCGCAAGCCGCCACGACCGCATCGCCAGCCAACGCCGCCCCCAGCACTAACCCTGAGTCAGCGATGAACAACTCTGTCCCCTCGTGGTACAGACTGTGAACGGCATCGGCGGCGGCCGGGCCGAGTGCTCGCCGTCCCTGCGGCCCCAGCCAAGTGCTCCACGGCGCGATGTAACGCCGTGTCTCGGCCAAGGTGCCCAGGAAGGGGCTGCGCAGCAGCAGGCCGCTGACGCGTTCGGGCCAGCGTTCGGCATAGGCCAGCGCGACCCGCGCCCCCCAGGAGCCGCCGGCCACGGCCCAGCGCTCGAGGCCGAGCGCGTGGCGCAGGCGCTCCATGTCGTCGATCAGGTCGCCGAGGCGGTTCGCCTCGGTGGCGCCGCCCGGCTCGCTGCGCCCGCAGCCGCGCTGATCGAGCATGAACCAATGCACCGGCAGACCGTCGAACCAGCGCAAGGGCTCGGGCCGGCTCGCGCCGCCTGGCCCGCCATGCACGATGAGCACCGGCAGACCGTCGGCCACGCCGCCCTGGGCCCACCAGACGCGGTGGCCGTCGCGCTCCGGCAGCCAGGCGCCGGCGGGCAGGGGGGGGACGGTCGCGGGTACGGTCACGGCAGGGTCATTGCGGGGTTGCGGTGGCCTTAGTGTCTGCGACACCCTTTGGCTGTTCCCATGGCACGGGGCGATCCCGTCAGGGTCGTCCCGAGACAATGGGTTCGATTGAAGTTTTTGCCCGCCCTGGCCGCACAGGGACCCGATGATGACGACGTGCCCGCTCCTTCCCCTTCCCGCCCTGCCGATACCGCCTTCCGGGAGAACGGCATGAAGGTGCTCGTGCTCGGTGCCGGCGCCGGCGGCGGCTGCCCGCAGTGGAACTGCAACTGCCCGATCTGCGCGGCGGCCCGTGATGGCAGCAAGGCGATCCGCCCGCGCACGCAGAGCTCGATCGCGGTCTCCGCCGACGGCAAACGCTGGGTGCTGATGAACGCCTCGCCCGACATCGGCCAGCAGCTGCGGGCGCAGCCCCTGCTGCACCCCCAGCAGGGACTGCGCGACACGCCGATCAAGGCCGTCGTGCTGATGGACGCGCAGATCGACCACGCGACCGGCCTGCTGAGCCTGCGCGAGGGCCCGCCGATCGAGCTGTACTGCACGCCCTGCGTGTTCGAGGACCTGACGACCGGCCTGCCGATCCTCAGCGTGCTCGAGCACTACTGCGGCGTGCGCTGGCGCATGCTGCCGGTGGCCGGCGAGCAAAAGCTCGCCGAGTTCGCGATCGCCGGCTTCGAGACGCTGCGCTTTCGCGCCATCGCGATCCCCGGCAAGGCGCCGCCCTACTCGCCGCACCGCCACGATCCCAAGGTCGGCGACAACATTGCGCTCGAGGTCACCGACCTGAGCACCGGCCGGCGCCTGTTCTACGCCCCCGGCCTCGGGGAGGTCGGGCCCGCCGAGCAGGACTGGCTGCGCGACGCCGACTGCGTGATGGTCGACGGCACCTTCTGGACCGAGGACGAGATGATCACCGCCGGGCTCGGCAGCAAGCCCGCGGCGAGCATGGGCCATCTGCCGCAGAGCAGCCTGCCCGGCGTGCCCGGGATGATGGATGCGCTCGACCTGAGCCGCGCGCGCCGCAAGATCCTCATCCACATCAACAACAGCAACCCGATCCTCGACGAGCACGGGCCGCAGCGCGCCGAACTCACGCGCCGCGGCATCGAGGTCGCCTACGACGGCATGGAAATCACGGTATGAGCCGCGAAAGAGGGGCCCCGCGCAGCGGGGATCGAAGCGCGAATACCGTGGTGGTCGCCGACCCCACTGCCACCCGACAACACAACGCCGCCCCGGAGGCGACCGTATGAACGCACCGCTGCCCGCCGAGGCGCTGCCCTGGAGCCCCGAGGAGTTCGAGGCGAAGCTGCGCGCCAAGGAAGCCCGCTATCACATCCACCATCCCTTCAACCAGCGGCTGAACAGCGGCGCGCTGCAGCCCTTCCAGGTGCGCGGCTGGGTCGCCAACCGCTTCTACTACCAGCAGGCGATCCCGATGAAGGACGCCGCGGTGATGGCCAACTGCGAGGACCGCGCGACACGCCGGCGCTGGATCGAGCGCATGCTCGACCACGACGGCCACGGCGACTTCGAGGGGGCGAACGCCGGCGGCATCGAGATCTGGACGCAGCTCGGCCTCGCCGTCGGCCTGACGCGCGAGGACCTGTGGTCCGGCCGGCATGTGCAGCCGGGCGTGCGCTTCGCGGTCGACGCCTACGTGAACTTCGCGCGCCGCCAGCCCTGGCAGGAGGGCGTGATCTCCTCGCTGACCGAGATGTTTGCACCCAAGATCCACGCCGACCGGCTGGCCGGCTGGCCCGGGATGTACCCGTGGATCGATCCGTCGGGCCTGGCCTACTTCCGCGCCCGCATCCCGCTGGCGACGCGCGACGTCGAGCACGGCCTCGAGGTCGCGAAGCAGTTCGGCACGACGCGCGCGAAGCAGGAGCGCGCACTCGAGATCCTGCAGTTCAAGCTCGACGTGCTGTGGTGCCTGCTCGACGCCGTCGAGCGCGCCTACCCCGACGACCTGCCGGAGGCCCAGCGGCCATGAGCAGCGTCCTCCCCGACGGCGCGACCCCGCGCATCGCCCCGCTGTACCGGCTGCAGTTCGAGCCGACGCAGGACACCTGGGTCCTGCTCTACCCCGAGGGCCTGGTCAAGCTCAACGGCCCGGCCAGCGAGATCCTCAAGCGCTGCGACGGCAAGACCAGCGTCGCCGACCTCACCGCCGACCTCGAGCGCGCCTTCAGCCAGCCCGGGCTGCGTGGCGACGTCGACGACTTCCTGGCCGACGCCCAGGCGCGCGGCTGGGTCGTCTGAAAGGGCACGACCCATGAACGCTCCCCTCGAAGCGCCGCTGAACGCGGCGACCCGCAAGACCCCGGGCGCACCGATGTGGCTGCTCGCCGAGGTCACCTACCGCTGCCCGCTGCATTGCGTGTTCTGCTCCAACCCGATCGACTACGCCGCGCACCTTCAGGAGATCTCGACCGAGGACTGGCTGCGCGTGTTCCGCGAGGCGCGCGCGATGGGCGCGGTGCAGCTCGGCTTCTCGGGCGGCGAGCCGCTGCTGCGCGAGGACCTCGAGACCCTGGTCGCCGAGGCACGCAGGCTCGGCTTCTACACGAACCTGATCACCTCGGGCATCGGCCTCACCGAGAAGCGCGCCGCGGCGCTGAAGGAGGCGGGGCTGGACCACATCCAGCTGAGCTTCCAGGACTCGACCAAGGAGCTCAACGACTTCATCTCGTCCACCCGCACCTTCGATGCGAAGAACAAGGTCGCCGGCATCATCAAGTCGCAGGGCTACCCGATGGTGCTCAACTGCGTGATGCACCGCTACAACCTGCCGCACGTCGGCCGCATCATCGAGATGGCCGCCGAGATGGGTGCCGAGTTCCTCGAGCTCGCCAACACGCAGTACTACGGCTGGGCTTGGCACAACCGCGCGCAGCTGATGCCCACGCCCGAGGAGCTCAAGGCCGCCGAGGCGGTGGCCGACAGCTACCGCGCCAAGCTCGCCGGCAAGATGAAGATCCTGTGGGTCTCGCCGGACTACTACGACGCCAAGGTCAAGCCCTGCATGGCCGGCTGGGGGGCGATCTTCATGGTGATCGCGCCCGACGGCACCGCGCTGCCCTGCCACAGCGCACGCATGCTGCCGGGCTTCGATTTCCCCAAGGTCACCGAGCACGGCATCCAGAGCATCTGGCGCGACAGCGAGGCCTTCAACCGCTACCGCGGCAGCGCGTGGATGAGCGAGACCTGCCGCAGCTGCGACGAGCACGAGAAGGACTTCGGCGGCTGCCGCTGCCAGGCTTTCCTCGTCACCGGCAGCGCCGAGGCGACCGACCCGGTGTGCCCGAAGAGTCCCGATCGCCACCTGATCGACGAGGCCATCGCCGTTGCCGCCCGCACCGACCGCGCGCCCCCCTCGCAGCCGCTGCGCTTCGTGCCCAATGCGGCCCACGCCGCCGGCATGGCCTTCCGCACCGATGCGAACTCCCGCGTGCTCGCCGGGTCCGAGCCCGGCACGTTAGAGTCCGCCGCGCTCGGCAACCGCTGAGCCCCGCAGCCCCCGATGG
>DATMJX010000264.1:0-5211 GCA_035553715.1 Methylibium sp. | reverse complement strand
GTGCGCCAGCCCACCAGCAGCGCCGCGGCGACACCGAGCTCGACGACGATCGCCAGCGCCGCACCGAGTTGCGGCAGGGGCAGCCCCTGCGAGGCGATGTAGCCGACCGTGCCCTCGAAACCCGCGAGCTTGCCGAGGCCGGCGGGGATGAAGAGGGCGGCGATCAGGAGGCGGCCGACGAGCGGGCCGAGTTGCTGGATCGTGTTCATGGGGGGCATCTCCGCGAGCCGGTCGGTGGCGCGTTCCGCTGAAAGGCTAGCCGAAGCGGTGTGCCGCGTCCACGCCCAGGCCGGTCGCCACACTCGCCAGCCGGTCACCGTGGACGGCCCGCGCACCGGGGAAGGCGCCCGCCAGCCGGTCGCTCAGCAGCGCCAGGCCGGTCGAGCCCCCGGTGAGGTAGAGCGCGTCGACCGCGCTCGGCGTGAGGCCGGCCCGTCGCACGGTCTCGCGCGCGGCCGCGACGATGCGATCGATGTCGGCCGTGAGCGCGGCGACGGCGTCCTGCTCCGTCAGCGTGACGGCGAGCCCGGCTTCGACCGCATCGAGCTCGATGTGCGCGGGCGCGCCGGCCGCGACCTCGATCTTGGCCGCCTCGGCGCGTGCCGCGAGTTCGTGGCCGAGGCGCAGTTGCAGCGTGCGCATCAAGCGGCGATGGTGGGCCGGTTGGGCGTAGAACCCGGCCATGCCCTTGACCTCGGCGACGCGGGCCGGGTGGTAGACGGTGTTGATCAGGTGCCAGGTCGCGAGGTCGAGATAGATCGCGCTCGGGACTTCGCGCGGCGGCTCGCTCCCGCGCGCCGGGCCGAAGGCGCCATGGCCGAGCTCGCGCAGGATCGAAGCGAGCTCGATGCGGCGATCGAAGTCGGTGCCGGCGGTGTGCACGCCGTGGTTGGCGAGGATGTCGTCCTTGCGGTCCAGCCGTCCCCGGCGCTGCGGCCCGACGCGCACCAGCGAGAAGTCGGAGGTGCCACCGCCGATGTCGGCAACCAGCACGCATTCCTCGCGGTCGATGCGGCGCTCGTGGTCGAAGGCGGCGGCGATCGGCTCGTACTGGAAGGCCAGCTCGCGCAGCCCGACCGCGCGTGCCGCCGCCTCGAGCGCGGCCTCGGCCTGGGCGTCGCGCAGCGGGTCGTCGTCGACGAAATAGACCGGCCGGCCGAGCACGGCGCGTGCGATCGGCGCGCCCGTCGCGTGCTCGGCCGCGTGCTGCAACTGGCGCAGGTAGCCGGTGATCACGTCGAGGTAGCGCAGCGCATGGCCGCCACCGACATCGGTGCGCTGCTCGATCAGCGCCGAGCCGAGCACGCTCTTCATCGAGCGCATCAGCCGGCCCTCATAGCCGTCCACGTAGGCCGCGATGGCGGCGCGACCGAATGCGCAGGGCGGCGGAAGGCCCGGAGCCAGTGCCGGGTGCTCGGCGAAATAGAAGACCGCGGTCGGCATCGTCGGCAGGCCGGCCTCGAGTTCGACCAGCCGCGATCCACCGGGTGCCGCCACCGCGACGGCCGAATTCGAGGTCCCGAAATCGATCGCGCACCAGGCGCCGGCGCTGCTCATCGAGGGAGCAGCCCGCGCCGCACGGCCACGGGCAAGTGAGTGACAGCGGCTGGGCGGGCGTGTGGAGAAGGCATGGTCATGGCGCCATTCGGAGGGCTTCGAGCCGGGGCAGCGTCATCGCCGCGACTCGTGGCGCGAGGGCAGGAGGCCGGGTCATAACGCTCGGCGGCGGGGCTTGGCCGGTGTGGCGGCCGCCCCTGTGGCGAGCTTGTCCGCGTCGCAGGACCGCGCGGCGTGCCGGCCCCGACGATCCGCAGCCCCCAACAAAAACGCGGCCGAAGCCGCGTTTCTGGAGGCGTACCGTGTCGCTCAGAGCGGACGGATGTTCGCGGCTTGCGGGCCCTTCTGGCCTTGCTTGACCTCGAACTCGACGCGCTGGTTTTCCTGCAGCGTCTTGAAGCCGTTGCCCTGGATGTCGCGGAAGTGGGCGAAGACGTCGGCGCCGCCGCCGTCCTGGGCGATGAAGCCGTAGCCCTTCGCCTCGTTGAACCACTTCACGGTACCCGTTTGCATGCTCATAACGTTCCTATATCGATGGAAATGAAAGACGCGGCGACATGCCGGCGTCTCTGCAGAGACACTCAAGAAACGCTACTGGGGGGGAAGAACCAGACGCCATCCGGAACCGAACGGCGGATCGAACAAACCTCGAAGCACCACGGTCTTGCGTATATCTACCGGGCCAGTGTAGCCCATTGCTCTGCTTGGAAAGAGCGGGCCGCGTCGGTGGATTGCCTGAATACAACGCCATTTCCGAGGAATCCGTCGCCCGCCGGGCCGTGGCGGCGCGTGACGGCACCGCCACGGCATCCCAGTGGCGCGCCTGCGTTGCCGGGGTGCCGGCGTGATCCGGCCTGGCGCGCGCGGGTCAGGGGCCCGCGGCGATGCGCGTCGCCAGCGCGGCAATGCCGGCGTCGGACAGGTCGTCGACCTCGATGCGGCGTGCTTCGCGCAATTGCTCGAAATGCTGTCCCTGCGAGCGGGCGTACAGCGGGTCGTAGTGCTCGGCCATCAGGGCCGCGAACAGCGGTGCGAGCTCGCGCGCGCGCGCCCAGGCCTGCCAGCGCGCCAGCGTCTCGTTCGCGAGCAGGCCCTGCAGGCAGCCCAGTTGGGTCGCGAGGCGCTCCGGGTCCTCGGCGAACCAGGCGTAGTCGCGCAACAGATAGGCCAGCCGGGCCTCGGGCGTCGCGGCGATCTCGACCACCGGGCTGGCGCGCAGCCGCTGCAGCAGCGGCTCGGGCAGCGTGAGCCGGCCGATGCGCCGGCTCTCGGCCTCGACCCACACGGGGCGCGCCAGATCGATGCCGGCCAACGCATGGACGAGCCGTGTCTCGAAGGCCTTCTGCGAGGGCTGCTCGACCCCGGGCAGGGCGCCGAGCACCGAGCCGCGGTGCGCCGCGAGGTCCTCCAGGTCCAGCACCTGAGCGCCGGCGGCTCCGAGCGCGCGCAGCACGCGGGTCTTCGCGCTGCCGGTCGGACCGCACAGCACCCGCAAGGACAGCTGCGGCGCGAGCGCGGCGAGGCGCTCGATCACGTGCCGGCGCCAGCTCTTGTAGCCGCCCTGGAGCTGTTGGGCGTCCCAGCCGATCATGCGCAGCCAGCTCACAAAGCTGCCGCTGCGCAGGCCGCCGCGCCAACAGTAGACCAGCGGGCGCCACTGTTTGGGGCGGTCGCGGAAACGCGTGTCGAGGTGATCGGCGATGCGGCGTGCAACCAGCGCGGCGCCAAGCTTGCGCGCCTCGAAGGCCGACACTTGCACATAGGTCGTGCCGACCTGCGCGCGCTCGGCGTCGTCAAGCACCGGGCAGTTGATCGCGCCGGGAATGTGGTCGAGTGCGTACTCCGACGGCGATCGCACGTCGATCACGGTGTCGAAGGCGGCCAAGTCGTCGACGGTGGTCGGGCGGTGGGTCATCGGGCAAGGGCGAGGTTTCGCGCAGCATTGTGTCGCGCAGCAGGCACGTCGGAGTCGACGGGCATCCGAACTCGTCGCGCCAGCCTGCGGACGCCGACCGTACGCAGCCGGCGTGACCGGTGCGGCCGTGCCACGCTGCGGCGTAGCGAATTGACGTGGCCACGCGAACGTCGACAGGCTTCGTCCGGCACTGGTTCAGGAGACTGGTCCGGCGCGCCTCACTGACGACGGGCGTGACGACCACCGTCCTTTCAAGGTCAGGCAGGGGCGCTCGACCAAGCGCCAAGATAGCCAGGCCATCACGAATGTCGCGGCGCACAGCATCGCGACGAAGACCGGCTCACCTCGCCAGCCGATCTCCAGGAAGACATTCAGCAGCAACCCATGGTAGATGTACACACCGTAGGACACGTCCTGGTGACGCAGCAGTCGTCCGGCAAGTTCCGGCCGCGTGTAGGCCAGCGCAATCGTGCTGATACCCAGAAGAATCATGGATGGCAGATAGGTCCAGACCGTTCCGGGGATCAGGAAGTTGAAGGCCATGTATGCGGCCAGCCAATAAATGCCTTTGCCGCGGATCGCGCTCCAGCGGTAGGCCTGCAAGCGTTGCAGCAGGACTCCGAGAAGGAACAAATAAAAGTGCGGCAGGAAAGAGTAACGCAGCAACTTCTCTAGTAAAGGTTCGGAACCCCCTTCATGGTGGAGTCCGAAGCCCGGGAACATCAGGCGCGTGAGCAGGGCGATCGCCAAGAACATAAGCATCACGAACACCAGTGTTCGCAAGTCCCGACGCGTCTTGGTCATCGCCCAGTAAACCAGCGGAAGGACGCAATAAAACTGCAATTCCAGCGGGATCGTCCAGAGTGACCCGTTGTACGAGCCCATGCCGAACTCGCGCAGGAAACCCGGCGTGTAAATCAGGCCGACCGCTTGCGCCGCCAGCCAAGGCAGCGTTTGCCAACGTGTGAAATCAACTCCCATCGCACCGAATACCAGGACCGTCAGGGCGACGCAGCACCACAACGCCGGGAAGATGCGCAGCATCCGTGCCTCGACATAGTTCTGCCAGGTTTCACTGCGCTCCCAGGCCGCGGATATCAGAAAGCCGCTGATCACGAAGAAGATCGGCACTCCGGGGAGCAGCCCAAGGGGGGCCCACCAGACGGGCCAGTCCAGGCCGAGGTGATATATGCCGTGTCCGATCAGAACCTGCGTCGCCGCGAAGATGCGGAGCAGGTCGAAATTGTTTATCTTGAATTCATTCGGCACGGCTTCGACCCTATTTTATTAGGCGGTCTTGTTATTCCTTTCAAATCGTAGCATGCGGATCGGTCACGAATACCCCCTGCATCGCGTGGTCGCTGCGCCGGGGGCAATCGGTCGTGCCGGTTGTCCTCACGGCGCTGGCGTCCGTCGGTGGCCGTCGGCCTTGCGGTGTCACCACAGTGCCGTCCCTGGAGCAGCGCGCTGTTCTCTGCTTCTTTTTTCTTTGGCAGATGAGCGGAATCCGCGGCAGCGTCGGGTCGAGCCGGACGAGCGCGCAGCGCCGGCGCGCTGGCGGGGGAGGGGCGCGAAGCGGGATTGACGCCGCTCCTTCGTCGCCGGATGGTCGGTCGCATGAGTCGCGCACGCTTGCTGCCGCCGGAGCTGGCTCGTCTGTTCGTCGGGCTGCTGCCCGAGGAGGAGGTGCGCGATGCCTTGCTGCGTCATGTGCGCGCCTGGCACTGGCCGGTCACGGC
>DATMJX010000263.1:0-2385 GCA_035553715.1 Methylibium sp. | reverse complement strand
AGCTCGATCGGCCCCAACATCGGCTCGATCGACAGGAAGCGCACGCGCGCCGGCACCGCGAGCAGCTTCGGGATGTCGCGGTCGGCCTCCTTCTGGTTGACGACGGTGGCGCCGAGCCAGACGTTCGCGGGCGGCCTGCCGGCGCGCCAGTCTTCTACCCAGGCAAGCAGTGCTTCCAGGTGACTCCACGGCAAATCTGCGACGCCGCGTTCGGGCTGATTCCGTGCCTCGCGGCAAGATCCTTGACCTTCGCGCCGGCCTGACGATCCGCGCGCATCGCCACGACCTGATCCTCGGTCAGCGTCGTCTTCGGATGGCGCGACCCCTTGCGGTCCCACGCTTGCGCACCGAGTACGCGCACCGCGTGCAGCCGCTGCTCGCTGTACGTCGCCAGCTCCAGCATCGTCGGCCGGTTGTCCGTCTTGACGCCGCGCGTGTGATTCACCGTCAGCCCCTGAGGAATCGGGCCTTTGAAGTGCAGCCACACCAAGCGGGCCGCCGCTGCGTAGTGGCGCTTCCTGTCGATCATCGCGCGCACCTGCAGGTAGCCCTGCTCCGTCAGCGTCTCCGCTCGCACTCGGTGGCATGGCGTCACCTTCGTTGCGCCGGTCCAGCGATCGGCCGTGCGCTTCTTGACCCGCCAGATACGCCCTTGCGCGTCGATCTCCAGTTCGCCCGACTCCACGAGTCGGTAGACCACCAGCTCGCTCTGCTTGTGCATCCAGAACCCCTGCTATGAATCCATCAGCGTCGCCAAGGCGACCGCTGAGATTACCGATACGCTTGGAAAGTTGCAGCCAGTCGAGCTCGGGCGTGAGGCGGATCGTGTCGAGCAGCCGCACGAACTCGCCGATCGGCGCGTCGAGATCCAGCCAGTCACCCATCGAGGCGCAGAACACGCGCGGCCGACGGCCGAGCTTCGCGGGCATGGTCTTGGCCCAGCGCAGCGGCTCGTTCCAGTGCTTCTCGCCGAAAGTGCGACGCTCCGACCCGACGCCCCACAGCACCTTGCCCGGCGCAAAGCGGTGCGCGTCGCGCTCGGCGTAGCAGTGATCGCAGGCCGGGCTGACCTTCTGGCACCCCCACCACGAATTGAACGTCGCGTCGGTCCAGCTGATTCCAGTCGTCTCGCTCATACCTGCGGCCTCCTCGCCACATAGCCCTCGGGCTCGTCGTCCTCGCTCACCAGCTCGGCATACCGCCGGTCGGCCAGCGCTCGGTCCTCGAAGCAGAAGCGCCGCGCCCAGGACTCGTCGGTCACGCCCAGGCAGATGGCCCGGGTGAACAGCAGGTCCAGCAGCGCCGCGACGCTGCCGTCGGGCAGGACGCGCGCGGCGCGGTAGCCGTGCTCGGCGACGCAGCGCTCGGCCAGGCGCTGGGCCTGCTCGGTGTTGACCTGCTCGATGGTGGTCATCAGCGCCACCATCCGCTACTGGCGGCTGTCCCGCCGAAGCTTTCGAACGGATGGAGCACCGAGCGGTCTTGTGCCGCCGCGAGGATCTGGTCTTCCGCTGGATCGTTCGATTCGTAGTTCTTCAGCATCGTCAAGCCTGCGTCGATGATGAGCAGCATGTCCTCGCACTCAGCCACCTCGCGGTCGATCTGCGCGAGCCGGCCGTCGACGAGCTGCTGGTAGAGGTTCGCGCCGACCTTCGCCAGCACTCGGTCGCGCTTGCCTTGGAGCTTGGCGACTTGGCGATGCAGGCCGGCCACCTGAGCCTCGATCTCGGCCCGTCTGTTCGTCACGCCGGTTGTGACGGCGCCCACCAAGTCGCGCGGGACGCCGGCATCGATCGCTGCCGAGAAGGCCGAAAGAACCATTTGCAATGCCTGCTGGTCGATGCGCCTGGAGTGGCACTGGTCGTTGCCGGTGCGGTCGTAGTGCTGACGGCGCCCTGGGTCGCCCAGGCACGCGTGGGCCGCGTTGATCGCTTGCATGCGCTCGGCATCGCCACCATCGCGGTCGGGGTGGTTTTGGCTCGCGAGGCGACGGAATGCCGCCTTGATCTCGGCGTCGCTGGCGTCGCGCTGCACGCCGAGTGTTCCGTAGTGGTCAGGCACCGGCGGTCTCCATCAGGGCGATCTCCATGTCCAGCCCAGACGCGCAGGCGGCCGATCGATGCCGCACCGCCAGCGCCGCAGCGGCCACATCGAATTCCTCGACGCCAATGAACCGCTGCAGCTTGATGGCTGCCGTCAGCGGATCGCGCAGCACGTCCTCGAACCGCATGCGCAGCAGCGGCCGGTTTCCGATCAGGCGCAGCGCATCGGGCTTCCCGCCGATGTCCGAGTGGTCTGGCTCGACCGCGATCACCGGCAGCAGGCCAAGAGCCACGCGAAGTTCCTCGAGATCCTGACGGGCAACGTCAACGACCGAGCCGGGCG
>DATMJX010000262.1:0-3622 GCA_035553715.1 Methylibium sp. | reverse complement strand
GTGTTGAGCAGCAACACCCCGCGCTCGGCCCAGGGCGCCAGGCTGGGAGAAGCCGGCGGCGGCGACCCGAGGTCACGCCGCAGCTCCTTGAAGAGGTTGCGCAGGCTGGGGGGCGCGGCGACACCGGCCGGCACCGAGAACGCGAGGCCCTCGGCCTGCCCGGGGCCGTGGTAGGGATCCTGGCCGAGGATCACCGCGCGGACCGACTCGAGCGGCGTCAGCGCCAGCGCCCGCAAGGGCTCGGGAGGATAGACCGTCGCGCCGGCGCGCACGCGGCCGTCGACGAAATCGATCAGCGCCCGGCCGGCCGGGCTGGCGCGGAAGGCCTCGGTGAGCGGCCGCCAGCCGCCCTCGACCGCGTCGAAGACGGCGTCGAGCGGCCGAGCCAACCTCACCCGAACAGGGCCGCGAGGGCCGCGCCCGGGTCGGGTGCACGCATGAAGGCCTCGCCGACCAGGAAGGCGTGCACGTTCGCGTCGCGCATGCGCTTCACGTCGGCCGGCGCGAGGATGCCGCTCTCGGTGACCAGCAGCCGGTCGGCCGGCACGCGCGGCAGCAGGCCGAGCGTGGTGTCCAGCGTCACGTCGAAGGTCCGCAGGTTGCGGTTGTTGATGCCGACCAGCGGCGTCTTCAGGCGCAGCGCGCGGTCGAGCTCGGCGCCGTCGTGCACCTCGACCAGCACCGACATGCCCAGCTCGAGCGCGAGCGCCTCGAGGTCGGCCATGCGCGCGTCGTCCAGGCAGGCGGCGATCAGCAGGATGCAGTCGGCCCGCAGCGCGCGCGCCTCGTAGACCTGGTAGCTGTCGACCATGAAGTCCTTGCGCAGCACCGGCAGCGGGCAGGCCGAGCGCGCCATCTCCAGGTAGGCGCCGGCGCCCTGGAAGAAGCGCTGGTCGGTCAGCACCGACAGGCAGGTCGCGCCATGCATCGCGTAGCTGGCAGCGATCTGCTTCGGGTGGAAGTCCTCGCGCAGCACGCCCTTGCTCGGGCTGGCCTTCTTGATCTCGGCGATCACCGCCGCGCGGCCGCGCGCGACGCGTGCCTGCAGCGCGCCGGCGAAATCGCGCACGTCGGCGCGGACCTCGGCCGACTCGGCCACCTCGCGCAGCTCGGCCTCGGGCCGACGCGCCTTCGCCGCGGCGATCTCCTCGTGCTTGACCGTGACGATCTTCTGCAGGATGTCGCTCATGATGTCAGCCCCTCGGCCGCATGCCGCGGCCACTCTTCCGCGGGGAGGTTCACTGGCTTGGGGCAGCCCAGCACTGCGCTCATGCCGCCAGCTCCCGGGTCCGCGCCACGAACTGCTGCATCTTCGCCAGCGCCCTGCCCGCGGCCAGCGCCTCGCGCGCACGGGCGATGCCGTCGGAGATCGACGCGACGACGTTGGCCGCGTACAGCGCCACCCCCGCGTTCAGGACCACGATGTCGCGCGCCGGACCGGGCTCGCCGGCCAGCACTGCGCGCAGCAGCGTCTCGCTGTGCTGCGGCGTGTCGACCTTGAGCGCGCGGCTGCTCGCCATCGCCAGGCCGAAGTCCTCGGGGTGGATCTCGTACTCGGTGATGACGCCGTCCTTGAGCTCGCCGACCATCGTCGCGGCGCCGAGCGAGACCTCGTCCATGCCGTCGCGGCCATAGACCACCAGTGCGTGCTCGGCCCCCAGGCGCTGCAGCGCGCGCACCTGGATGCCGACCAGGTCCGGGTGGAACACGCCCATCAGGATGTTCGGCGCGCCGGCCGGGTTGGTGAGCGGCCCGAGGATGTTGAAGATCGTGCGCACGCCGAGTTCGCGCCGCACCGGCGCGACGTTCTTCATCGCCGGGTGGTGGTTCGGCGCGAACATGAAGCCGATGCCGGTGTCGGCGATGCAGCGCGCGATCGCCGCGGGCGACAGCATCAGGTTGACGCCCAGCGCCTCCAGCACGTCGGCGCTGCCGGACTTGCTCGAGACGCTGCGGTTGCCGTGCTTGGACACGCGCGCGCCGGCCGCCGCGGCGACGAACATCGCGCAGGTCGAGATGTTGAAGGTGTGCGAGCCGTCGCCGCCGGTGCCGACGATGTCGACCAGGTGCGTGCGGTCGGCAACCTCGACCTTGGTCGAGAACTCGCGCATCACCTGCGCGGCAGCACTGATCTCGCCGATGGTTTCCTTCTTGACGCGCAGGCCGACCAGCAGCGCCGCCATCATCGTCGGCGACATCTCGCCGCCCATGATGCGGCGCATCAGGTGCAGCATCTCGTCGTGGAAGATCTCGCGGTGCTCGATGACGCGGGTCAGCGCCTCGCTCTCGGTGATCGCCATGGCTTGCCCCGGTCAGTGGGTATGGACGAGGAAGTTCTTCAGCATCGCGTGTCCGTGCTCGGTGAGGATGGACTCGGGATGGAACTGCACGCCCTCGATCGGCAGCGTCTTGTGGCGCACGCCCATGATCTCGCCATCCTCGGCGGTCGCGGTGACGAGCAGTTCGGCCGGCAGCGTGGCCGACTCGATCGCCAGCGAGTGGTAGCGGATCACCGTGAAGGCCTCGGGCAGGTCGCTGAACACCCCCTGGCGGTCGGTGCGGATGACGCTGGTCTTGCCATGCATCTGCACCTTCGCGCGCACGATGCGCCCGCCGAGCGCCGCGCCGATGCTCTGGTGACCCAGGCACACGCCGAGGATCGGCAGCTTGCCGGCGAAATGGCGGATCGCCTCGATGCAGATGCCGGCCTCGGCGGGCGAGCAGGGGCCGGGCGAGAGCACCAGCCGCTCGGGGCGCAGCGCCTCGATCTCGGCGACGCTGATCTCGTCGTTGCGGAACACCCGCACGTCCTCGCCGAGCTCGGCGAAGTACTGCACCAAGTTGTAGGTGAAGGAGTCGTAGTTGTCGATCATCAGCAGCATGACATACCCCCCCACTGCGCTTGCAGCGCCTGCCCCCCGAGGGAGCGTTCGCCTGTCTTGAGGCGGCTCGGCAACAGGCTCATCAGAACCCCTGTTCCACGAGTTCCGCCGCACGCAGCACCGCGCGCGCCTTGGCCTCGGTCTCGAGCCACTCCGATTCCGGCACCGAGTCGGCGACGATGCCGGCTGCGGCCTGCACGTACAGCCGCCCATCCTTGACGATGCCGGAGCGAATCGCGATCGCGACGTCCATGTCGCCGGCGAAGCTGAGGTAGCCGCAGGCGCCGCCGTAGACGCCGCGCTGCACCGGCTCGAGCTCGTCGATGATCTCCATCGCGCGGATCTTCGGCGCGCCGCTGAGCGTGCCGGCCGGGAAGGTGGCCTTGAGCACATCCATGTTGGTCGTGCCCGGCTTCAGCAGCCCCTCGACGTTGCTGACGATGTGCATCACGTGCGAGTAGCGCTCGACCGCGAAGGCCTCGGTGACCTTGACGCTGCCGGTCTGCGCGATGCGGCCGATGTCGTTGCGCGCCAGGTCGATCAGCATCACGTGCTCGGCGCGCTCCTTGGGGTCGTTGACCAGCTCCTGCTCGACGGCCTTGTCGCGCTCGGGCGTGGCGCCGCGCGGCCGGGTGCCGGCCAGCGGGCGGATGGTGACCTTGCGGCCCTCGGCGGTCTCCTCCTGCCGCACCAGGATCTCGGGCGAGGCACCCACCACCTGGAACTCGCCGAAGTCGTAG
>DATMJX010000261.1:0-5891 GCA_035553715.1 Methylibium sp. | reverse complement strand
GGATCCGGGGGCGGCGGGAGGAGGTCATGGCAGGCCTTTCACAGCGGTGACGGGGGCGCCGTGACGGCGCCGGGAGGGACGCTGTCTAAACTTAGCAGTGCCGCCGGAGACGAATATGGCTGTTGCTTTCCATTGGGACGATCCGTTGCTGCTGGAGGCGCAGCTGACGGGGGACGAGCGCCAGGTCCGCGACGCCGCCCGGGCCTACGGCCAGGAGCGGCTCGGGCCGCGTGTCCTCGAGGCTTTTCGCCAGGAGCGCACCGATCGGGCGATCTTCCGCGAGATGGGCGAGCTCGGCCTGCTCGGGGCGAGCCTGCCGGAGGCGTTCGGCGGCGCCGGCCTGAATTACGTCTGTTACGGGCTGCTTGCGCGCGAGGTCGAGCGCGTCGACTCGGGCTACCGCTCGATGATGAGCGTGCAGAGCTCGCTGGTGATGCTGCCGATCGCGCGCTTCGGTACCGACGCGCTGAGGCAGCGCTGCCTGCCGAAGCTCGCCCGTGGCGAGTGGATCGGCTGCTTCGGCCTGACCGAGCCCGACCATGGCTCCGACCCCGGCGGCATGGTCACGCGCGCGCGCGCCGTCCCCGGCGGCTACGAGCTCACGGGCGCCAAGATGTGGATCACCAACAGCCCGATCGCCGACGTGTTCGTCGTCTGGGCCAAGGACGATGCAGGCCAGATCCGCGGCTTCGTGCTCGACAAGGGTGCGAAGGGGCTGAGCGCCCCGGCGATCCACGGCAAGGTCGGGCTGCGGACCTCGGTCACCGGCGAGATCGTGATGGACCGGGTGTTCTGCCCTGAGGAAAACGCCTTTCCCGAGGTACGCGGCCTGAAGGGGCCCTTCACCTGTCTGGACAGCGCGCGCTACGGCATCGCCTGGGGGGCGCTCGGCGCGGCCGAGGACTGCCTGCACCGCGCGCGCCGCTACGTGCTCGAGCGCCGGCAATTCGGCCGGCCGCTGGCGGCCAACCAGCTGGTGCAGAAGAAGCTCGCCGACATGGCCAGCGAGATCGCGCTCGGCCTGCAGGGCTGCCTGCGGCTCGGGCGCATGAAGGACGAGGGCACGGCCGCGGTCGAGCTCACCTCGATGCTCAAGCGCAACTCCTGCGGCAAGGCGCTCGACATCGCGCGCCAGGCGCGCGACATGATGGGGGGCAACGGCATCTCCGACGAGTTCGGGGTCGCGCGCCATCTGGTCAATCTTGAGGTCGTCAACACCTATGAGGGCACGCATGACGTCCACGCGCTCATCCTCGGCCGGGCGATCACCGGGATTGCCGCCTTCGCCTGACGCGGGGCTGAGAGCCCCGCCAGCGCGTGCATCGGGCGCTACAGTGCCGGCGATGCACATCTTGTTGGCCGAAGACGACCCGGCGCTCGCCGAATCGACCGCCCGCGCGCTGCGCTCGCAGGGCTGGGTGGTCGACCACACCCCGCGGGGCGAGCCGGTGCCGGCCTCGGTCAAGGCCGACCCCTACGACCTGGTGATCCTCGACATCGGCCTGGCCGGCATCGATGGGTTCGCGACGCTCGAGCGCATCCGCGCCCAGGGCTCGACGCTGCCGGTGCTGATGCTGACCGCGCGCGACGCGATCGAGGACCGCGTGCGCGGCCTCGAGATGGGCGCGGACGACTACCTCGTCAAGCCCTTCGCGCTGGCCGAGCTGATCGCCCGCGTGCGCGTGCTGACGCGCCGCCACCAGGCGCGCCAGGGCAGCGTGCTCGCGATGGGCGGCCTGCGCATGGACCTGGAGGCGCGCCGCGCCTGGATCGGCGGTCAGCCGCTCGAGCTGTCGGCGCGCGAGTGGTCGGTGCTCGAGTTCCTGCTCGGCCGCGTCGGCCATGTGGTCGGCAAGGAGCAGATCCTGCAGGCCATCAGCGGCTGGGACGACGCGCTGTCGGAGAACGCCGTCGAGGTCTATGTCTCGCGGCTGCGGCCCAAGATCGAGCCGGCCGGCCTGAAGATCCGCGCGGTGCGCGGCTTCGGCTACCTGGTGGAGGAGGCGGCGGGCGCCACGCCGCTGGGCTGATGCTGCGCAGCCTCAAGGCCACCCTGATGGTCTGGGTGGTGCTGCTGATGCTGTTGATCGTGCCGGTGCGCGCCTACTTCGGGCTGCGCAGCCAGGTCGCGCTCAACGATGCCGCCTACGACGTCGCGCTCAGCGACGCGGCGCTCGCGCTGGGCAACCTGGTCGATGTCGACGACGGCCGGCTGCGCTTCGAGCTCAATGCGCAGACCGAGGAGCTGCTGCGCACCACCAGCACCGACGACTCGCTGTACTACGTCGTGATCGGGCCCGACGGCATCGCGATCGCCGGCGATGCGCCGCTGGCCGAGCCGCCGATGCGGCTGCGCCGCGGCGAGCGTCGCCTGCTCGACACCGTCTACGCCGACCGGCCGGTGCGCATGGCGGTGCAGGCGGTCGAGTGCGGCGCGGCGATGTGCCAGGTGCGCGTCGCCGAGACGCTGCACAAGCGCGAGCGCTCGCGCGACGAGACCCTGGTGCTGACCGCCACGCTGTCCTTCGTCGGTGCGGCGCTGCTGGCGCTGGCGATCTGGATCGTCGTGACGCGCACGATGCGCCCGCTGTCCTCGGTCAACGCCCAGCTGGCCGAGCGTTCGCTCGACGACCTGCGCCCGCTGCGGCGCGGCAAGGTGCCCAGCGAGCTGCGGCCGCTGATCGACGCGGTGGATCAGCTGCTCCAGCGCGTCGCCGGCGACGCCGCGCGCCAGCGCCATTTCATCGCGGATGCGGCCCACCAGCTGCGCACGCCGCTGACCGCGCTGCGCACCGAGACCGAGCTCGCGCTGCTCGAGCCGCATCCGCCGGCGGTGCACCAGACGCTGCTGCGGCTGCACCGCTCGGCGCAGCGCGCCGCGCGGCTGGCCGATCAGCTGCTCGCGCTCGCGCGCACCGAGGCGAGCAGCCGCGAGCCCGGCGGCATCGAGACGGTGGACCTGAAGGCGGTCGCTCACGACGCCGCGCAGGACTGGGTGCCGCGCGCGCTCGAGCGCGGCGCCGACCTCGGCTTCCAGCTCGAGAGCGCGCCGGTGGCCGGTCGCCGGCACCTGCTCGGCGAGCTGCTCGCGAACCTGATCCACAACGCGCTCGAGTACGCCGGGCAGGACCCGGCCCGGCCCGCGCGCATCACCGTGCGCACCGCCGCGCGGCCCGGGGGCGGTGCGCTGCTCGAGGTCGAGGACAACGGCCCCGGCATCGTCACGGCCGAGCGCGAGCGCGTGTTCGAGCGCTTCTACCGCCCCGCCGGCTCGGCCGGCGCCGGCAGCGGCCTGGGGCTGGCGATCGTGCGCGACATCGCCCAGGCGCATGGCGCCGAGGTCACGCTGCACGACGGCGAGGACGGCCGTGGTCTGCGGGTGCGGGTCGCGTTCGCGCCGGCCTGATCAGCCGAAGCGCGTCGTGACCTGCCCGAGCAGCTCGTCGACCACCGTCAGCGTGTCCTCGACCGAGACCGGCTTGGTCAGGTAGCGCACCGCACCGGCGCGGCGCGCCGCCTGGATCTGCGCGGGCAGCGCGTCGGCCGAGACGATCACCACCGGGATGTCGGCGGTGCGCTGGTCGGCCTTCAGGTGCTGCAGCAGCGTCAGGCCGCCGATGTCGGGCAGGCCCAGGTCGAGCAGCACCAGGTCCGGCGGCGCGGTGCGCACCGCCGCCAGCCCGTCGAGGCCGGTGGTCGCGATCTCCAGACGCACCTGCGGGCGCTGCGCCAGGATGCCGCGCATCACCTCGACGTTGATGTCGTTGTCCTCGATGTAGAGCACATGGCGGCTGCGGTAGACCGCCGGGTCGATGTCGTCGAGATGGCCGGCCTCGGTCGCGGCATGCACCTCGGTGGTCAGCGGCAGGCGCAGCCGGAAGGTCGAGCCGCGCCCCGCCTCGCTGCTCGCGTCGAGGGAGCCGCCGTGGCGCTCGGCCAGCAGCCGCGCGATCACCAGGCCGATGCCGGTGCCCTCGGTGCTGCTGCGCTCGCGGCCCAGGCGGTTGAAGGGCTGGAACAGCTGGCCGAGCTGCAGCGGCGTCATGCCCACGCCGGTGTCGGTGACGGTCAGCTCGAGCATCGGCGGGCCATCGGCCACCGGTGCGGCGACGCGCGTGCCGATCACCACGCTGCCGCCCTCGTGGTTGTACTTGACCGCGTTGCTCAGCAGGTTGGTGAGGATCTGCTTGACGCGCGTCGCATCGGCCATCACGTGCAGCGGGGCGTGGTCGGCCATGCCGCGGATCAGCTCGATGCGCCGCTGCGCCGCCTGCGGCGCGACCAGGGCCATCGACGCGACGATCAGCGGCTCCAGCGCCAGCGGCTCGGCCTGCAGCTGCAGCGTGCCGGATTCGATGCGCGAGAGGTCCAGCACGTCGTTGATCATGTCCAGCAGGTGCCAGCCGGCCTGCTGGATCTGGCCGACCCAGCGGTGATGGCGGTCGGCCAGCGGCGTCTCGCGGTCGAGGTCGAGCAGCTGCGCGAAGCCGAGCATGCCGTTGAGCGGTGTGCGCAGCTCGTGGCTCATGCGCGAGAGGAACTCGCTCTTGGCCCGGTTCGACAGCTCGGCGCGCTCGCGGGCGCGCTCGGCGGCCTCCAGGCGCATCGGCTCGGACAGGTCTTCGAACAGGCTGACGATGCGAAACGGCGCGCCCTGCTCGTCGCGCAGCACGCTGTGGGTGCCGAGCACCCACAGCGTCGTGCCGCTCTGGGTCAGGCAGCGCTGGCGCAGCCGGGACAGCGGCAGCCGGCTGTCGAGCAGCGCGGCGCGGGCCTCGGCGGCCGCGGCGCGGTCCTCGGGGTGGGTCAGCGCGGGCAGCGACAGGCCGAGCAATGCCGCCTCGCTGTAGCCGGTCAGCGTGCAGAAGGCCTGGTTCGGCTGCTCGATGCGCCCCTGCAGGTCGGTGTAGACCACGCCGATCGGCACCGCCTGGAAGATGTCGCGAAAGCGCTGCTCGCTCTGGCGCAGCGCGGCCTCGGCGAGCCGCCGCTCGGCGATCTGGCGGCGCAGCTCCTCGGTGCGCTCGGCCACCACCGCGTCGGTGCGGCGCGCCCGGCCGGTGACGATCAGCAGCAGCGCGCCCATCATCCCGGCGGCCGCCAGCGCCGCGACCGAGAACAGCCAGGCCGTGCCGTGGTCGCTGCCGGCGCGGCCGGCCACGCCGCCGTAGGCCTCGACACGCAGCTCCCACGCCCGCCCGGCGAAGGGCAATGCGGCGCGGTAGACCGTCGGCGACGCGGTGGCAGCGCCGCACTCGGTGGGCCCGGCCAGGCGCACCGGACCGGTCTCAGGGTCGGTGTCGAGCAGGCACAGGCGCAGGTAGCCCGGCGCGTCGACGGCGAGCCGCGCGAGCGCGTCCTCCATGCGCAGCGTCAGGAACACCAGCCCGCGAGGCAGGCCCGCGACCGGGCCGTCGGGCCCGTGCACCGCGCGGTAGATCACCACCCCGAGCTGGCCGGTCGTGGCGGCGTCCTGGGTCAGCCGGAAGGCGGCCGAGGCGAAGGGGGCATCGCTGCGCTCGGCGCGCCGGATCGCGTCGCGCGCTGCCGGGATCGACAGCGCGTTGATGCCGAGGGCCGTTTCGTTGCCGGCCAGCGGCTCGACACGGCGCATCGCGTACACGTCGGTGTCGGCCACGGCCAGTGGCTCGCGCTCGAAGACCCGGTAGTCGATCAGGCCGTCGGCGCGCGCGGCCGCCTCGAAGGCCGCCAGCGCCTCGCGCGGCACGCGCTCGTGCCAGCCGAGCGCCTGGATGCCCGGCTGCTTGCGCAGCCACACCGAGGTGCCCCGGTGGAACTCGTCGGCGGTGACGCTGGTGGAGGCCAGGTAGACGCTGTGCATCGCCTCGAGCGCATCGAGGTGCGCAGCCAGCCGCAACTCGACGGCGCGC
>DATMJX010000260.1:0-5967 GCA_035553715.1 Methylibium sp. | reverse complement strand
GACATGATGGGTGGCATGGGCCCCGGGATGGGTATGGGAATGGGGATGGGCGGCCCCGGCATGCAGCCGGGCACTCCGGCCGGACGCCAGGGCGCGATGCCGATGGGCAACCCGGACGCCGGTACGCGCATGCAGATGATGGAGAAGCGCATGGAGATGATGCAGTCCATGATGCAGATGATGATGGACCGTATGGCGCCTGCGCCGGCGGGCAAGTGACGGAAGCCGCGTCGTGAAAGACTTTGACAATCCCACCGCCACTACGGCACCTTCGGCCTACGGATTCCATGGCGTGCTGCGAGGGTGCGACTTCGGTCGAGCCGTCGAGCAGGTCACGGCCGCCCTCAAGTCGGAGGGCTTCGGCGTGCTGACGGACATCGACGTGCAGGCCACGATGAAGGCCAAGCTCGGGATCGACGTGCCGCCCTACCGGATCCTGGGCGCCTGCAATCCGCCCCTGGCACACCGCGCGCTGACGGCCGAGCCGGACATCGGCTTGCTGCTGCCGTGCAACGTCGTCGTTCGCCAGGCGGCTGACGGCCGGTTGGTGGTCGGCTTCATGGACCCCGTGGCCGTTCTGCAGATGACGGCCCATCCAGAGGTCGCCGCAGTGGCCAAGGAAGTGAGAGGCAAGCTGCAGCGGGTGCGTGCGGCGCTTGACGTCATACCGACGGACTGACGCAACTCGAACTGAGGGAGCACACAGATGTACTTCGGCGACGGCTTCCATATGGGCGGCATGCACGGGCTGTGGTGGCTCTTCTGGATCTTGCTGATCGGCGCGCTGGTCTACGCGGCATGGGGCCGTCCGTCGAAGCTGCAGCGCGGTTCCAGAGAGACGCCACATGAAGTGCTTCGACGACGCCTCGCCAACGGCGAGATCGACGTCCAGGAGTACGAGCAGCGCAAGGCCTTGCTCGACCGGGATGCTGGCAAGGCAAGCTGAGCGTGTCGCCGAGTCGACCGGCCAAGCATGGACATCGTCGCGCATTCGCTGTGGGTGTCGGCCTGGGCATCGTGGCCGCGGCGCGCCGCTGGCCGGTCAGTGCCTCCCAGGCGCGCGCCGCCGTGGCGCTGGCCGCCTTGCCCGACATCGGGCACCTGATCCCCATCGCCCTTTGGGGACTCGTCGGCGATGGCACGTGGGACGTGCTGCGCAGATGCGCCATCGCGACGCCACGGACCGAGCCCTGGTTGCCGGCGGGGGTTCAGGCCTGGTCCCACACACTGCACTGCGTGATGCACAGCGCCATCGTCGCGGCCGTCGTCACAGCCATCGCCTGGTTCCGGTGGCGATGGGTCCTTGTGCCGTTGGCCGGCTGGTGGGCGCACATCGTGATCGACATCTTCACGCACTCCAGCGAGTACTACCCGTCGCCGGTGCTCTATCCGATCACCGACCGCGGGTTCGATGGCATCGCTTGGCCCACGCCATGGTTCATGGCGCTGAACTACGCAGCGCTCGCCCTCGCGGGCCTCTGGCTCCTGCGGTCCAACCGCGGGCGGCCTCTCTGGACCGGTGCGCCGCCAGGTCCGAGGCGGCATGACAGCGCTGAGTGATCGGCCCGCCCGGTCAGGTCAGTAGAACCATTGCAATTGCGCAAACGCAGCATTCGGCATGCGCGCATATTCACTGCTCTCCGTGCCCGAGAAGCGTTGCAGTCCGATGACCAGTTCCAGGTCACTGCGCCACGACCAGGCCAGCCGGCTGTCGACCGCGCGGCTGCGGTCGTCGCCGTTGACGACGACATAGGTGACCCATTTCAGCAGCGGCGTGATCTCGTACGCCGCGTACAGCCCCGTGTAGCGCGTCGCGAGGTTCGTCACCCGCCCCGAACCCAGACCTGCGATGTCGTAGCCGGCCGGATCGCGCGAACCGGCCCCGTTGTAGTACAGCTCGGCGCTCAACGTGAGCCCGTTCGCGAGCGCATAGTCCGCACCGACCATCAGTCGGTTGAAGGCGGGGCCGCCGCGGGGGCGCAAGCGCGCCACCTCGCCGCGGATGCCGGCGTCGCCGATCTGAGTGGCCAGGTCCATTCCGACGATGTCCAGACCCAGCAACCGGCCGGCGACCAGCGACGTGTCCACGCCGGACGCATTGCCGTGCCACTGCACCGCACGGCTGGGCGAGCCGCGGTCCGGCGCGGGGGCATAGACGAGGGAGGCGCGCGACAGCGGTCCGAGCTTGGCCTCGAGCAACGCGGCGTCGACGCCGACGCGTTCCTCGCGCTCCAGCGCCAGCGGGTTCACCGGGTTCAGCATGTCCAGCGGGCTCCAGAAACGGCCCGTGCCCCACGCGATGCGCTGGCGGCCGAGCTTCAGATCGATCTCGCCGCGAGTCAAGGTCACGGCCGCCCGGTACAGGCGATGGCGGCCGTAGACATCGCCGCGCTCGACGTAGTTCGCGTCGGCCCGCCAGTACTGCGGCGCCACTCTGTCCTTCGCCGCGCGGAACTCCGCTGTGCCCAGGTAGCTGCCCAGCAGCACCTCGTTGTCGTACTGTAGGTCAAGTGCGAGACCCGGGGCCAGGTCGCCCTTCGCCTCGACGCGCAGCCGGTTAAGGCTGAGCGCGTAGTCCTCGCCCGTAGACGCCCTCGAACGCAGATACACGCTCTTCAGGCTCCCGGACAGCGCCAGAGGCTGCGGCTGCGCCGTCGATGGGGTGGAAGCGAACACCAGACCCGCCACCACCGCAGTCGCCACCCAGCACGAGCTCCGTCCTCGACGCGTCATCACGTGTGCCGAATCGCCGCGGTCGGGTCCAGCCTCGCGGCGCGAACGGCGGGGTACAGCGACACGGCCACGCTGGCGAGGAACAGGCCGATTCCGGGCCCGAGGAGGCTCTCGAAGACCAGTCTCGGATAGACGATGCCGGTCAACCCGGGGATGGCGCTGTAGTCGCGGTAGAAGCCCGACAGGTCCAGCCCGACGTTGCCGAACAGCGAGACGACCGCCGCGCCGACCGCGTAACCGATGACAGATGCGACGAGCATCAGGGCAACCGTTTCGTAGACCACCATTCGCACGATGGCGTCCGGCGGCGTGCCGAGCGCCATCATCACGCCGAACTCGCGCGTGCGTTCGGCCACCGCCATGAACACGGTGTTCATCACCGCCAGCGCGACGACGAGGAAGAAGACTGCGACGATGACCGTGCGGATCGCACGCACCAGCCCTAGCATGTCCGCCACCCGCGGCAGCAGGCGCGGCCACGGCGACGCGACCAGACCGTCCTTCCCCAGCAGGGGCGTCAGTCGCGCGGCGACCCCGTCGACCTCGGCGCGGTCCGTCAGGCGCAGGTTGATCGACGAGACGCGCTGACCCAGGCCCAGCATGCGCTGCGAGGCCGGCAGCGTGACGAAGACCATCGCGCCGTCGAACGAACTGCTCTCGGTCGCGAAGATGCCACGGACGCGTAACGCCGCGGTACCGAGTTCGCCGGCCACGCCGGGCGCCATCACCACCAGCTTCTCGCCCAGGCGGATGCCGAGCTTCTCGGCCAGGCGCCGCCCGATCACGACGTCGCGGTCCGCGCCGGCCTCCAGCGCCGACCCTTCAACGAGCGTGCGGTGCAGGATCGTGATGCCGCGCTCCAGCGCCGGATCGACGCCGTACAAGAGGACCCCAACCGACTTGGTCGCACTGCTGACCAGCGCCTGCGCCTGCACCCGCGGCGCGGCAGCGGCGATGCCGGGCTGCTCGCGCACCGCGGCGAGTGCGGCGGTGGCATCGAAGGCCAGCTCCGGCGCGAGGTCGCGCCGCAGCCCTTCGCGCTCGATCTGCAGGTGCCCGGTGACATAGCGCGTCGAGTTGTCCACGAGCTGCTCGCCGAAGCCGTCGAAGAAGCCGTAGAGGAACACGTAGGCGACGATGGCAAACGCCGCGCCGAACACCGTGATCGCGCTGCGCTTGCGGTTGCGCAGCAGGTTGCGCGTCGCGATCAGGGCAAAGACCGGCAACGGCGTGCGCGTCGCGCCGCGCACGCCGTGCCGGCCGCCCGAGGACTTCTCGCTGATGCCGCGGATCGCCGCGACCGGTTCGAGGGTGGCCGCACGGAACGCGGGGTACAGCGCCATGGACAGTGCGATCAGGAACACCAGCGCCGAGATGGCCAGGCTGCGCTCGGCACGCACCACCGGGTAGATCACGTCGGCCAGGCCCTGCATCGTGCGCAGTCCAGCCTCGAAGGCGCCGAGGTCGATGCCGACGTGTCCGAACGCCGCCGTCGCGCCGAGCCCGACCGCGTTGCCCAGCAGCAGCCCCGCCGCGCCGAGCAACGCCGCCTCGGCGACGACCAGCCGGAACAGCATCGACTGGCCGGTGCCCAATGCCAGCATGATGCCGAACTCGCGCGTGCGCTCGAGCACCGCCATCAGCACCGGGTTGGCCACGCCGGCGGCGACCATCACGAAGAAGATCGACAGCACGACGAAGCCCATCACCTCGTGGAAACGGATGCTGACCGCCACCATCGGCAGCAGCACGGGCCATCCCACCACCTCGTGGTCGGCGCCCACACGCGTGGACAGCGACGCGACCGCGGCACCCAGCGCGCCGCGGTCGCGCAGCCGCAGCGCGACGGCGGTGACGGCCTCGGGCGCGGCGAGGAACTCGCGCATCGCCGCCATCGGCATCACCGCGACATAACCGTCCAGGTCGTCGATCTTGGTGCGGAACACGCCGCGCACCGGCACGCGCGCGCTGGCGACCGAGCCGTCGTAGGCCTGGCCCACCAGCACGAGATCGTCGCCGGCCCGCAGCGCCAGAGCCTCGGCCATGCCCTCGCCGATCAGCACCCCGGTGTCGTCGGCGCCGCTGAAGGCGCGGCCATCGACCACGGCCTTGAACAGGTCGGTGACGCGCGCCTCCTGCGCCGGGTCGACACCGAAAGCCAGGATGCCGCGGGAGCGATCGGCGCGGCTGGCGAGCACGGTGGTCTCGAGACGGACCGTCGCCGCGGCCACCGACGGATCGCCACGCACCGTCTCGAGCACGCGCGCGCCGGCCTCGATCGCGCGGTCCAGGCTCGGGTCGTCGTGGTAGCCCTTCAGGTGCACCTGCGCGTCGGCCGCGAAGTAGCGCGTGGTGTTGTTGATCATCTGGCGGTTCATGCCGTCGATGAAACCCCACAGGAAGGTCAGCGCCGCCAGGCCGACCGCGATCGACAGCACCGTGATGACGGAGCGGCGGCGGTTGCGCATCACGTTGCGCACCGCCAGCGTCCAGATCATCACGCCGGCCTCCGTTCGTCGGCCTCGATGCGGCCGTCGCGCAGCCGGATCACGCGGCGCGCGCGCTCGACCACCATCGGGTCGTGCGTCGAGAACACGAAGGTCGTGCCCTGCTCCTCGTTGAGCCGGCGCATCAGATCCATCAGCGTCGCCCCCGACTGCGAATCGAGGTTGGCGGTCGGTTCGTCGGGCAGCACGATCACCGGCTTGGCGGCGATCGCGCGCGCCACGGCCACACGCTGCTGCTGGCCGCCCGACAGCTCGTTCGGCCGGCGATGCTCCAGGCCCGCCAGGCCGAGCGATGCGAGCAGCCGCATGGCCTCTGCGCGGCGGGGCGCCTCTTCGACGCCCTGCAGCAGCATCACGTACTCGACGTTCTCGAGCGCGGACAGCACCGGCACCAGGTTGTACTCCTGGAACACGAAGCCGATGTGGCGCAGCCGGACCTCGGCCAGCGCCTTGCGGCCGAGGGACGTGATCTCCTGGTCGCCGACCCAGATGCGGCCGCTGGTCGGCCGGTCGAGCCCGCCGATGAGGTTCAGCAGCGTCGTCTTGCCCGAGCCGGACGGTCCTCGGAGTACCGTTAGCGAGCCAGCGGCCACATCGAGAGTGATGTCGTGCAGAACCATGGTGCCGAGATACGACTTGCTTACGGAATCCGTGCTGATGGCGATGGTCATCCCTTCACCGCCAGGGGAAGGTCCAGCGTGCGCCGGAACTGGTTGAGGGCACGTTG
>DATMJX010000259.1:0-6359 GCA_035553715.1 Methylibium sp. | reverse complement strand
CGCGCTGGTTCGAGCGGCTGCTGACGCGCTTCTCGGTGCCCGAGGAACTGTTCGGCCCGCTGTCGCTGAAGGCGCTCGAGGACGACCGCTACGAGCGCCTCACCGAGGGCTACCTGCCGACCGCCGGCATCGCCTTCCTCGACGAGGTCTTCAAGGCCAACTCGGCGATCCTCAATGCGCTGCTGACGCTGCTCAACGAGCGCGAGTTCGACAACGGCCGCGAGCGCGTGCACACGCCGCTGGTGTGCGTGGTCGGCGCCACCAACGAGGTGCCGGCCGACGAATCGCTGCAGGCCTTCTACGACCGCTTCCTGCTGCGCGTGCCGGTCGCACCGGTCGGCGACGCCGGCTTCGCCGCGCTGCTGACGCTCGACGCCGCCGAGGCGCCGGTCGCACAGCCGATCAGCGACGCCGAGCGCAACGCCGTGCGGTCGCGGCGCGACGCGGTGCGCCTCGAGGCGCCCGTCCTCGAGGCGCTCGCCGCCGCACGGGCCCAGGTCCAGGCCGCGCACATCACCGTCTCCGACCGCCGCTGGCGCCAGACCGTCGGCCTGCTGAAGACGGCGGCGGCGACCAGCGGGCGCGACGCGGTCGACGTCACCGACCTGTGGCTGCTGCCCTGGTGCCTGGCCGAGCAGCCGGCCCAGGTGGCGGCGCTGGCCACCTGGGTCGAGCGCGAGCTGCTCGGCGCGGTCGCGATCGAGGCGCCCTGGCTGAGCCGCGCGGTCGAGGCCTTCGAGCGCCAGCTCCATCTCGAGACCAGCGTCAAGCAGGACGACGGCGAGGCCGGCAAGCTGGCGCTCGCGCGCGCGATGGCCGACAGCGCGCCCGACGAGGGCGGCATGCTGCGGATGATGGCCTCGGCAATGGAGCGCCGCGCCGCGCCGGCCTACGGGCCGCTGCACATCGCCGCGCGCACCGCGCAGCTTGACGAGTTGAGCGCACGCGCCGAAGGGCACCTGGTGCCGCTGCGGGGCCGGCGCGACGCCGCCGAGGCGGCGCTGCGCCAGGCCCCCTGGCTGCCGCCGGCGCTCGCGCAGCGCATCCGGCAGGCGCACGCCGCCTCGGTCGCGAACGTCGAGGCCCTGCTTGCGCGACTGGCGGTGACGCGCGCCGGCTTCGCCGCGATGCCGGTCGACCCGACGCTGGCCGACGGGACGCCCGTGCCGGTGGTCTGGGACGAGTCGGCCCTCGCCTGAGCGCGTGATGGACCGCGCGCTGCGCGAGGCCGTTGACCGGCCCTACGAGGCGCTGGCGGCACTGCCGCGCGAGGTCTGGCTGCCGGCGCTGACGGCCGCCGTCGGCACACCCGCCGCGCGGCTCGCGCACACGGCCGGCTGGCTGAGCGCCCTGCAGGCCGGCGAGCTGCCCGCGGCGGCGCTCGACTTCGACGACCCCGAGGCGCTCGCGCCGCTGCGCCGCGCGCTCGGCGAGCTCGCGCTGCCCGGCTACGCCCGCGGCAACGCCGGCGCCGCGCAGCAGGTGCTGCGCACCGCGCTGTGGCACCTCGACCGCCTGATCGACCGGCCCGCGCGCCAGCCGCGCGACGAGGCCATTGCGGCGATGGTCGAGGCCTTCCGCGCCGAGTGGGTCGAGCAGCGCCATGACTGGGAGGAGGTGCGCGCGCTGCTGCAGGGTCTGGGCGACCTCGCGACGCTGTCGCGCGACGCGCTGCGCGGCCGGCTGAACCGGCGCGAGTGGCGGCGCGCGAAGGAGCTCTCCGAGCTGATCGCGCGCGTGCCGGCGCTGGCCGCGCTGATCCAGTCGCTCGGCCGCGGCCTGCCGCGCGAGGCGCCCCCGACGCCGGTGCCGGCCGCCCCGGGCCGCGTGCGCGCGCCGGGGCGGCTGGTGGAGACGCGGCTGCCCGATGCGCCGGGCGAGATCCGCGGCGTGCGCCCGGGCCGCTCGATCGCGCAGATGCTGCCCTCCGAGGCCGCGCAGCTGCGCCACCCCTTGCTGCACAAGCTGTGGCGCGCGCGCTTCGCCGAAGCGCGGCTGATGGTCTGGGACGAGGAGGCAGTGCTGCTCGAGCACCGCCCCGGCGGCGCCCTGCCGCTCAAGAGCGCACCGATCCCGGACACGCCGCCGGCCGAGCGCGGCCCGATGCTGCTCGCGATCGACACCTCGGGCTCGATGCGGGGCGCGCCGGAGCCGCTGGCCAAGGCGATCGCGATCGAGGCCGCGCGCGTCGCCCACCATGAGCGCCGGCGCTGCCGCCTGCTCGCCTTCGGCGGCGCCGACGAAGTGCTCGAGCACGAGCTGGCCTTCACGCCGGCCGGGCTCGACGCGCTGCTCGACTTCATCGGCCAGGCCTTCGACGGCGGCACCGACGTCGCCGCGCCGATCGCGCGCGCGGTCGAGGCGGTGAACCGCGAGGGCTGGCACGAGGCCGACCTGCTGATCGTCAGCGATGGCGAATTCGGCTGCACCGACGCCACGCTGCGCCAGCTCGACGCGGCGCGTGCGCGCCATGGCCTGCGCGTGCAGGGCGTACTGGTCGGCGACCGCGAGACCTTCGGCCTGCTCGAGGTCTGCGACGCGGTCCACTGGGTGCGGGACTGGCGCCGCTACGACGAGAACCCGGAGCGGGCCTACCACGATGGGCACTCGCCGGTGCACAGCAAGAGCCTGACGGCGATCTACTTCCCGAACGCGCTGAGCGAGCGGGCGCGCCGCGTCACGCGCCGCTGAGTCCCCGCCCGCAGGAAACCGCGCCGGAGCGCCATCGGCGGCGACGCGGTCGGGCCTCAGGCCGCCGCGGACACCCCCTGCCAGGTCACCGTGAAGGTGCGTCCCGCTCCCGGCGCGCTGTGCACGTCGATGCACCCCCCCATCGACTCGATCAACCGCTGCGACAGCGCCAGCCCGAACCCGCCGCCAGACGCCCCGCCGCGCTCCTGGCCGAGCCAGGGCTTGAACAGGCGGCGCCGCTGCTCGGCGTCGAGCCCGGGGCCGCGATCCTGCACCGCGATCCAGGGACGCACCTCGCCCAGGCCGCCGCTGACATCGATCGTGCTGTCCTCGGGGCTGTGCTGGATCGCCTTGCCCGCCAGGCTCAGCAGCACCTGGCGGGCGCGCCGGGCATCGGCGCGCACCGGCAGCGCGCTGGGCAGGCGGTAGCGCAACTCGATGCGGCGGGGACGGGCCAGCGGTGCGAGCATCGTGCCGACGTCGGCGAGCAGCGGCACCAGGTCGACGTCGTCAAGCTCGAAGCGCAGGCCGCCGGCCTCGAGCCGCATCAGCTCGAGCGACTCGTCGATCAGCTCGAGCAAATGCCGGCCTGCCGCGACGACATGCTCGGCCTGCAGCGCCACCCGCGTCCCCGGCGTCGACCCGAGCGCGATCAGCTGGCCGAAGCCGAGGATCGCATTCATCGGCGTGCGCATCTCGTGGCTCATGTGGCCGATGAACGCGCCCTTCGCGCGGTCGGCGAGGCGCCGCTCCATCAGCGTGACCGCCAGCTGGGCCAGCTGCCGCAAGCCCTCGCGCTGCGCCATGCCGAGGCGCTGCGGCACGCGGTCGAGCACGCACAGCGTGCCGAGCGGCCGCCCGCCAACCCGCAGCGGCACGCCGGCGCAGGCGCGCACCTGCGGCGCGCCGGTGACCAGCGGGTTGTGCGCGAAGCGCGGATCGGCGCGGGCCTCCTCGACCTCGAACAGCTCCTGCGCGGCCACCGCCTGGGCGCAGAAGGCATGGGCCTGCGGCAACGCCGCGGCGTCCAGGCCGACGGACGACTTGAACCAGGTGCGCTCGGCGTCGACCAAGCCGAGCAGCGCGATCGGCCACCCGGTCAGCTGCCGCGCCAGCCGGGTGATGGCATCGAAGCCCGGCTCGTCCGGCGTGTCGAGCAACTCCAGCGCATGCAGCAGCGCCAGGCGCTCGGTCTCGCTCTCGGGACGTGGCGCACAGCCGATGCGGTCGACCGGGTCATCCATGGGCGGCAGTCGGAAGCAGCCGGCGATGATCCGGGGCCCGGCCGGGCCCCACAAGTCAGGAGTTCTTGACGGCGGGCGGCGCGGCGCCTCAGGCGCTGCGCGCGGCCAGGCTGGCGCGCAGCGCGGCCAGCCGCGCGCGCGGGTCCTCCTTGGCGCGCTCCTCCTCGAGCTTCATCTCGGTGATGAAGCGGCTGGGGGCCCCGGCCACCGTCTCGCGGCCGCGCTTGCGGCGCTTCAGCCAGCTGACCGCCAGCGTGCGGCGCGCGCGCGTGATGCCGACGTACATCAGCCGGCGCTCCTCCTCGATCCGCTGCGCGAGCGCCTCAGCCGACAGGGACTCGTCCTCGACCTTGAAAGGCAGCAGCCCCTCGTTGACGCCGACCAGCTGCACATGCGGCCACTCCAGCCCCTTGGCGGCGTGCAGCGTCGACAGCGTGACGACGTTCTGGTCCTCGCCGCGTTCGGCCAGGCTGAGGATCACCGCGATGGTCTGCGCGACCTCGAGCACGCTCTTGCGCTCGGTCTCGAAGGTGCCGGCCTCCTGGACGATCTCGCCGCCGCAGCGCTTGGCGATCCAGTCGACGAAGTCGAGCACATTGCTCCAGCGCGCGGTCGCGAGCTTCTCACTGTCCTCGCCGTCGTGCAGGTGCTGCTCGTAGCCGATGTCCTTCAGCCAGCCCAACAGCAAGGCGCGCGCGTCCTCGGCGCCGCTGGTGTGGCGGGCGCGCTGCTCGAGTTCGTTGACGGTGCGGCCGAACTCGCGCAGCCCGTCGATCGCCTTGCCGCGCAGCGCGCTGCCCAGCGACTCGGCGAACAGCGCCTCGTACATCGACACCTTCCACTTGCCGGCGAACTCGCCGAGCGCGGCCAGCGTCTGGTGGCCGATGCCGCGCTTGGGCGTGGTGACGGCGCGCAGGAAGGCCGGGTCGTCGTCCTGGTTGACCAGCAGGCGCAGCCAGGCGCACAGGTCCTTGATCTCGGCGCGGTCGAAGTAGCTCTGCCCGCCCGAGACCTTGTAGGGGATCTGCGCGGCGCGCAGCTTCTGCTCGAACACGCGCGCCTGGTGGTTGGCGCGGTAGAGGATCGCGAAGTCGCGGAACTCCAGGCCGGTGCCACCCGGCCCCGCCGCGCCATCGAGCGCACCGCCCTGGCCGCGCAGCGCCTGGATGCGCGCGACCGCGCGCTCGGCCTCGTGCTCCTCGCTGTCGCACTCGACCACGCGCACCGGCTCGCCATCGCCGAACTCGCTCCACAGCTTCTTCTCGAAGATCTTCGGGTTGGCGGCGATCACGCGGTTGGCGGCGCGCAGGATGTGGCCGGTCGAGCGGTAGTTCTGCTCCAGCGGGATGACCTGCAGGTCCGGGTAGTCCTGCGGCAGGCGCTTCAGGTTGTCGATGGTCGCGCCGCGCCAGCCGTAGATCGACTGGTCGTCGTCGCCGACGGCGGTGAACGCGGCGCGACGCTCGAGAACCTGCAGCGGCTGTCGACCGACTACCCGACGCTCGAGGTGATCAAGCTCGAGCAGAACTACCGCTCGAGCCGCTCGATCCTCGCCGCCGCGAACCGGCTGATCGCTCACAACCCGAAGCTGCACGAGAAGACGCTGTGGTCGGAGCTCGGCGTCGGCGACCCGGTGCGCGTGCTGCCGATGGACGACGAGGAGGCCGAGGCCGAGTCGATCGCGATGCGGCTGCAGGCGCACCGCTTCGAGCGCAACGGCCGCTTCGCCGACTACGCGGTGCTGTACCGCGGCAACCACCAGTCGCGCGCGATCGAGCAGGCGTTCCGCGAGCAGAAGATCCCGTACGTGGTCTCGGGCGGTCAGTCGTGGTTCGAGCGCGCCGAGATCCGGGACGTGGTCGCCTGGCTGCGGCTGCTCGCCAACGACGACGACGATCCGGCGTTCATCCGCGCGGTCACCACGCCCCGGCGCGGCATCGGTCCGCAGACGCTGCAGGCGCTCGGCGGCTACGCGGCCGAACGCGAGCGCTCGATGTTCGGCGCGCTGTTCGAGACCGGCGTCGAGTCGCGCCTGCCCGCGCGCCAGCTCGAGGCGCTGCGCGCGTTCGGCGACTACGTGAACCGCATCGCGCAGCGCGCCGCGCGCGAGGCCCCCGGCGAGCTGCTCGCCGAGATCCTGAAGACCATCGGCTACCGCGACCACCTCGAGTCGACGCTCGACGAGCGCCAGGCCACGCAGCGCTGGCAGAACGTCACCGACTTCGTCGCGTGGATCGCCAAGCGCGGCGACGAGGACCGCAGGTCGCTGATCGACCTCGCGCAGATGATCGCGCTGCTGTCGCGCCTCGACGGCCGCGACGCCGAGGGCGACGCGGTGCGGCTGACGACGGTGCACGCGTCCAAGGGGCTCGAGTTCCCGCACGTGTTCGTCGCCGGCTGCGAGGAGGGGCTGCTGCCCCACAC
>DATMJX010000258.1:0-5207 GCA_035553715.1 Methylibium sp. | reverse complement strand
TCAGCAGGCCCAGGCAGATCAGCAGGATCGCGCTCATGCCGCTCGATGTCGCGATGCAAGCCTCGCTGCCCTCGAGCGCCGCCAGGCGGCGCTCCATCATCATCACCGTCGGGTTGGTGAAGCGGGAGTAGACGAACGCCTCCTCCTCGTTCGCGAAGCGCGCCGCCGCCGTGGCCGCGTTGGGATGCACGAAGCTGCTGGTCAGGAACAGCGCCTCGGAGTTCTCGCCCCACTGGCTCGGCGGCAGACCCTCGCGCACGGCCAGGGTGTCGAGCCGCGCATCGGCCGGCAGGTCCACCCGCGGCAGGCGCTTCGGGTCGTGCGGCGCTGCCATCAGGCCTCCGTCGCGCTTTGCAGCGCCAGCCGCGTGCGCGAGTCGTTCTCGTCCTCGAGCTGCAGCGTGCGCTGCGCCGCCATCGCGGCGACTTGCGCCGCGCTGATGTCCCCGGTGACGTAGACGCCGTCGAAGCACGAGGCCTCGAAGCCGGCCAGCGAGGGGTTCAGCGAGCCGATCGCCTTCTTCATCGCGTCGACGTCCTGGTAGATCAGCGCGTCGGCGCCGATGTACTCCCGGATCTCCTCGAGGCTGCGGCCATGCGCGATCAGCTCGTCCTTGGTCGGCATATCGATGCCGTAGACGTTCGGGTAGCGCACCGGCGGTGCGGCCGACGCCATATAGACCTTGCGCGCGCCGGCCTCACGGGCCATCTGCACGATCTCCTTGCTGGTGGTGCCGCGCACGATCGAGTCGTCGACCAGCAGCACGTTGCGGCCGGCGAACTCGGACGCGATCGCGTTGAGCTTCTGGCGCACCGACTTCTTGCGCATGCCCTGCCCCGGCATGATGAAGGTGCGGCCGACATAGCGGTTCTTCACGAAGCCCTCGCGGTAGGGCTTGCCGATCTTCTGCGCGAGCTGCATCGCGCTCGGCCGGCTCGACTCGGGGATCGGGATCACCACGTCGATCTCGCTCGGCGGCATCGTCGAGATCAGCCGCTGCGCGAGCGTCTCGCCCATGTTGAGCCGCGCCTGGTAGACCGAGATGCCGTCGATCACCGAGTCGGGGCGTGCCAGGTAGACGAACTCGAACACGCAGGGGTTGAGCTGCGGGTTGGCCGCGCACTGCTGCGCGTGCACGCGCCCCTCAAGGTCGATGAAGACCGCCTCGCCGGGGGCCACGTCGCGCACGAAACGGTGCCCGGTGCCCTCGAGCGCGACCGACTCGCTCGCGACCATGATCTCCTTGCCTTCCGCCAGGTCGGCCTCGCCGATGCACAGCGGACGGATGCCGTAGGGGTCGCGGAAGGCCAGCACGCCCTGCCCTGCGATCAGGCAGACCACGGCATAGGAGCCCTTGATGCGACGGTGCACCGCCCCGACCGCCTTGAAGATCACACTCGGCGTCAGCGGCAGGTCACGTGCCGCCATCTCCAGCTCGTGCGCCAGCACGTTCAGCAGCACCTCGGTATCGCTCTCGGTGTTGAGGTGGCGCCGGTCGATCGCGAACAGCTCCTGCTTCAGCGCCGCCGCGTTGGTCAGGTTGCCGTTGTGCACCAGCACCAGGCCGAAGGGCGCGTTGACGTAGAAGGGCTGGGCCTCCTCCTCGCTGTAGGCGTTGCCGGCGGTCGGGTAGCGCACCTGGCCGAGACCGACGGTGCCGGGCAGGCCGCGCATGTTGCGGGTGCGGAACACGTCGCGCACCATGCCGCGCGCCTTGTGCATGAAGAACTTGGTGCCGCGCTCGTCCGGACCGGCGGTGACGATGCCCGCCGCATCCTGGCCGCGGTGCTGCAGCAGCAGCAGCGCGTCGTAGATCAGCTGGTTGACGGGCGCTTTGGAGATGACACCAACGATGCCGCACATGGGACGGGTCCTTCTGGGTTCCGGGCGCTCAGGCGCCAAGGCGCAACGACGGGCGATCGGCCCGCAGATGACGCATGATGGGTTCGGGAAGCAGCGGCTTCAAGCCCGCCAGCACGACGGCCAGGCTTTGCGCGCTGTGGGAGTGGCGCCAGGCCGGGGCCTCGGCAAACGGGGTCAGGTTGACGACGGTCGCCACCGCCAGCGCGATCAGCGCACCGCGCACCAGCCCGAACAGCGCGCCGAGCACGCGGTCCATGACGCTCAGCGGGGACGCCTTGATCAGCTTGCTCAGCAGCCAGGCCAGCAGCCACCAGCCGAGCAGCACGGCGACGAACACGAGTGCGAAGGCCGCCGCGAGGTTCAGCGCCGAACCCGGTGCGCCGAGCGGCACGGCCGGCGCCGCGGCGGCACCGAAGGCCTGCGCCGCGACATAGGCGACCACCCAGCCGAACAGGGACATCAGCTCGTAGAGCAGCCCGCGGACCACGCCAATCACCATCGACAGCAGCAGGAGCGCGAGGAAGACCCAGTCGACCCAGCCGAGCGACACGGCACTCACAGCCCGAGCACGGCCGCCGGAAGACCGGCCTGCTTGATCTTGGCAGCGACGCGCTCGGCCTCGGCGCGCTCCTCATAGGGGCCGATGCGCACCCGGGTGCGGGCGCCCGATGATGTCTCGACGACCTGCGTGTAGGTCTTCAGGCCCAGCTTCTCGACCCGCTGGCGCGCGGTGCGTGCCGACGCGGCTTCGCTGAAGGCTCCGACCTGCACCACGTAGCGCGCCGCCGGCACGGCGGCCTTGGCCGGCACGGGCGGCATCGGCGACGCAGGCGCGGGCAGGTTCGTCTCCGCCGGCTTGTCGGCCTGACGGGGCGGCGATTCGGTCGACTTCTCCGCGGCCGGAGCCGCCGGCTCGGCGGGCTTCTCGACGGTCGGCGGCGGCTCGGCCGGGGGCGGCGACACCTCCCTCGGCGCATCGGTTGTCACGGCCGCGAGCTTGCCCGAGGCGACGGCGCGACTGCCGGTCGCAGCCAGCGGGGCCACCTTGTCCTTGGCAGGGATCTCGATCGGGATGTCCACCGCCACCGGGCGCGGCGTCGTGTCGAACAGCAGTGGCAGCACCACGACACCGACCAGCACCAGCACCGCCGCACCGATCAGTCGTCGGCGCGCGCGACGGCGCAGCCCCTCCGGCGAGCCGGCATCAGCGGCCGCGGCCGAACGCTTCAGGAAGGACAGCAGACCCATGCGTGTGAGTGGCGGAGGCGGTGCGACGACGGAGGGCGTGGGACGGCGGGACGTCTCGCTCGCGCCGCGCGGAACGTGTCGGCCACGTCCCGGACCCAGCCCGCCGGGGTGCGATCAGCCGAGGTGCCGGGCGCCACGCCGCGGCAGGCCTTGCTCCAGCACGCCGCCCACGGTGTAGAACGATCCGAACACCACAATTCTATCAGTCGGGTCCGCCGTCTCGAGGGCCGCAACCAGTGCTGCGCGAGGGTCGGCGTGGCGCTGCGTGGCCATGACGCGCGCGCCCGCGGCCTGGCGGTACATCGTCTCGAGCTCGGCGGCGCTCGCTGCGCGCGGCGTCGGCAGGTCAGTGAAGTGCCAGACCTCGGCGAGCGGCGCCAGGCGCGTCAGCATGGCCACGATGTCCTTGTCCTTCATCGCGCCAAACACCATGTGGGTGCGCGGGAAGAAGCCCATCTGATCAAGGTTGGCCGCGAGCGTGGCGACCGCATGCGGGTTGTGGGCGACGTCGAGCACGATCGTCGGCTCGCCCGGCACGATCTGGAAGCGCCCTGGCAGCTCGACCATCGCCAAGCCGTTGCGCACCGCCTGCGCCGGCACCGGCAGGCGCTGGTGCAGCGCTTCGAGCGCGGCCAGTACGCCCGAGGCATTGATCAGCTGGTTGGCGCCGCGCAGCGCCGGGTAGGCCAGGCCGTTGTGCCGGCGGTCGCGCCCGGCCCAGGACCACTGCTGGCGATCGCCGCTGTAGTTGAAGTCGATGCCGAAGCGGCGCAGATCGGCGCCGATCTCGCGGGCATGGTCGATCACGCTCTGCGGCGGCATCGGGTCGCCGACGATCACCGGCCGGCCGGTGCGCGCGATGCCGGCCTTCTCGCGTCCGATCGCCTCGCGGTCGGGGCCTAGGAACTCCATGTGATCGAGGTCGATGCAGGTGATCACCGCGCAGTCGGTGTCGATCGCGTTGACCGCGTCGAGCCGGCCGCCGAGGCCGACCTCGAGGATCGCCGCGTCAAGCTCCAGCGTGGCCATCAGCCGCAGGATCGCCAGCGTCGTGAACTCGAAATAGGTCAGCGCCTCGCCCTCGCGCGCCGCCTCCACCGCGGCGAAATGCGGCAGCAGCGCGGCACCGTCGATGACCTCGCCGTCGACGCGACAGCGCTCCTCGAAGCGCACCAGGTGTGGCGAGGTGTAGACGCCGGTGCGGTAGCCGGCCTGGCGCAGGATGCTCTCGAGCATCGCGCAGGTCGAGCCCTTGCCATTGGTGCCCGCCACCGTGAACACCGGGCAGTCGAAGGCCAGACCGAGGCGCTCGCGCACGCGCCGCACGCGCTCGAGCGTGAGATCGATCGTCTTCGGATGCAGGCGCTCGCAGTGCGCCAGCCAGTCCGCCAGGGTGGCCGGAAGCGTCATATCAGGGATGGTAAGCGGCCGTGCCGCCGGGTTTCGGGCCGATCAAGCACAAGGGCGGCTCGCGCCGCCCTTGCTTCGAGGCGGGGCAGCGTCAGGCCACGGCGTCGGCGCTCTGGCGCTGCAGCATCGCGAGCAGGCGCGCGACGGTGCCGCGCAGCTCGCGTCGGTCGACGATCATGTCCAGCGCGCCCTTCTGCAGCAGGAACTCCGAACGCTGGAAGCCGTCGGGCAGCTTCTCGCGCACGGTGTTCTCGATCACGCGCGGGCCGGCGAATCCGATCAGCGCCCTGGGCTCGGCGATCACCACGTCACCCACGAAGGCGAAGCCGGCCGACACGCCGCCCATCGTCGGGTCGGTCAGCACACTGATGTAGGGCAGCTTCGCCTTGGCCAGCCGCGTCAGCGAGGCATTGGTCTTGGCCATCTGCATCAGCGACAGCAGGCCTTCCTGCATGCGCGCGCCGCCGGTGGCGGTGAAGCAGACGAACGGCACCTTCTGCTCGAGGGCGCTCTCGACGCCGCGCACGAAGCGCTCGCCGACCACGCTGCCCATGCTGCCGCCCATGAAGTCGAACTCGAAGGCCGCGGCCACCAGGCTGATGCCGTGCACCGCGCCCCCCATGACGACCAGCGCATCGGTCTCGCCGGTGTTCTCTAGCGCTTCCTTCAGCCGCTCGGGGTAGCGG
>DATMJX010000257.1:0-9891 GCA_035553715.1 Methylibium sp. | reverse complement strand
GCGTGATGACCACCGCGTCCCAGTCGCCCGTGGCGATGCGCGACACCAGCTCGCGCCGGCGGTCGCCCTCCAGGTCTTCCTTGCCCGCCATCAGCACGGCGGCATTGGGGTACAGCCTGACGAACTCGGCCGTGTACTGCGCCAGCATGTGGTTCGGCACCACATGGCAGGGCTTGGCCGCGAAGCCGAGCCGCCGCAGCTCCATGCTGGCAATCGCGCAGACCGCCGTCTTGCCGGCGCCGACGACGTGGAACAGCCCGGTGTTTCCGGACTGCACGACGCGCCACACGGCATCCCGCTGGTGCGGATGCAGCGCATAGCAGCGCGAGAACCCCGGCAGCTTCAGGTGTGAACCGTCGAACTGCCGCGGCCGCGTGGCGTTGAACAGGTCGTTGTAGGTCCGGCACAGCCGCTCGCGTCGATCGGCTTCGTCGAAAGCCCAGGCCGCGAAGCGCTCCTTGATCAACGCCAGCTTCTCGCGCGCCGCCAATGTCTCGTCCGGGTTGACGATCATGCGGTCGCTCTCGGGATCCGGGTCGCGCACCGTCGGCACCTGCACGTTCAGCGCGCACTGCACGAGTTCGATCGCATTCAGCCGCGATGTGCCGAACTCCTGCGTCACCTTGACGTTCTGGCGCGCGCTCCACTCCGGGTAACGCACCGACCAGGCTCCGGCCTGTGCCGAGTAGCCCACGTCGCAGTCCTTCTGATCCAGCACCTGCCGGATGAAGTCCTCCACATCGCCGGCGGGAATCCACACCGCACCCAAGCGCGGCTCAATGGCTGCCGGCGGCAAGTCCTCCGGCTGCACCCGCTCCAGCGCGGTCACATTGCGCGCTGCCTCCGGCCCGGCGGCCAGCGCCTGCCTGAGCTTGCTCTTGACCTCGCCCGACAGGTAGTCGTCGGCGGTCTTCCACAGACCGTCCGCGGGGTCCAGAAACACCAGCCCGCGCTCGGCCAGGGCATCGAGCACCGCTTGTGGCGGCGCCGACAGCAACCGGCCCATCCAGGCCGGATCGACCCGGCCGCGCCATTGCACCGAGGCGGCGAGCGCCTCCTCGGGCTCGGCCGCGGCTTCGGGCTCGACGATCCTTGCCAGCGTCCGCCGGTTGAACAGTGCCGCCTTGGTGGCGGTCTCGGTCTCCTCGTCGTAGTGCTCCAGCGACAGCAACAGTGGGTAGTCGGGGTCGCGCCGGAACGCGAGTGCGTTGGCCCGGTTCGACAGGCACCCGAAGCGCGCGACATAGCGGTCGTAGCTGCCGTTCAGCATGGCCCGCTCGTGGCGCTGCCGGCTGTCGTCGGCGTCTGCCAACTGCAGGTCGAGCAAAGCCCGCGCGTGGTCGCGAATCGAACACAGTCCCGCAATGCGGGCGCGCTGCGTGGCGTTCAGGCGCTCGTGGATGTCCACCAGATCGCCGTCCTCCACGCGATGCACGCGGCCGTGGTGGAGATGGTGACTCCCGGGCCTTGCTCCGCCGGCCGCGGCTGATACGCGGCGCTCGACCGGCATTGCCTCTGGCGCGGCGGCGCTGTAGACGCCACGTGGCAGCAGATCGATTCGCCGCGGCAACTCGTTGGCCAGGTCACCATCGAACACCGCGGTCGGCACCGGCTCGTGGCCGTTACTCTCCTGGCGGATGCGGCCGATACAGAACTCGGGCCGCGCCCCGTACCACTGGTTGATCTGCAGGTAGCGTTCGCCGCAGCGCGGATCGCGCAGCGACTCGGGCACCACGCTCAGACCCAGCCAGGGCTGCTCGTCGGCCTCGCCCTCTGGCCTTGCTCCCCGCTTGCGCAGGAACAGGATGTCGGCCTGCACCTCGGTCGACGCGATCTCGGCGAAGGCACCGCGTGGCAGGCGGATCGCACCGATCAGCACCGCCTGCGACGCGAGGTAGCGCCGCACGGAGTCGTCCCAGGCATCCATCGTGTGGCTGCTGGTGACGAAACAGGCCAGCCCGCCGGGCCGCAGCAGATCGAGCGCGCGGCCGAGGAAGTAGTTGTGGATGCTGAAGCGGCCATAGGGCCGGTTGCTCGAATCGGCCACCTTGTAGGCGCCGAAGGGCACGTTGCCGATCGCCAGGTCGTACCAGTTGTCGGCCAGCGGCGCCTTCTCGAACGCGCCGATGCGCACGTCCACGCCGCTGGCGCCGTAGAGCGCGCGCAGCATCCGGCCCGACAGCCGGTCGATTTCGATGGCGGTGACCGTGCACTGCTCGGCCAGCGCCGCTGGCATCGCGCCGAGGAAGTGGCCGATGCCGGCACTCGGTTCGAGCACGCGGCCTCCGGTGAAGCCAAAGCCGTGCACCGCCTGCCACATCGCCGCGATCACCGCGACCGGGGTGTAGTGGCTGTTGTTCACCGACGCGAGCGCCGAGCTGTGGTCGTCGGCGTCGAGCGCGTCGCGCAGTTGCGCGGCGCGGCGGGCCCAGGCCGGCTCCGTCGCTTCGTGGTTGAAGCTCGCAGGCAGGCCACCCCAGCCGGTGTAGCGCAGCAGCGTGCCACGCTGGGCATCGTCGGGGTCGCTGACCGACGCGTCGAGCGCGCGCAGGGTCTGGATCGCGGCGAGGTTGGCCTCGAACTTGGCGACGGCGCCGCGCGGGATGTCGAGCCCGCCGGCGGGCAGTGGTGGCCACGGGCGCCGTGAGGCGCCCGGCGCCGGTGGCTCGCTCGGCCGCCACAACGGTTGTGGTGGGCGAGGCTCGTGTTCCTGTTCACCCGGCTCGTCGTCGAGCGGCGGATCGGGAGGAACGGGAGGGAATGGAGGCAAGGGCGGCGCGAAGGCCGCGGCAGGCTCCGGCTCGAAGCCGGGCAGCCAGGAACAGGGCTCGGGAATGCGGGCCATGGGGTTCTCCGTGGGGGGACGGAGACGCACCTGCCCCCGCGGGGAGATGGCTCCCCGTCAGGGTGGATGGGTGGCCCACCGGATGCGCGGACGCAGGGTGGGTGGCTCTGGTGCCGCGCGAGGCGGCGATCAATCAGTCAGATGCGGTGTCGGTGTGCCGCGGGCATCGGGCTCCTGGCGGAGCACGAGGGGACTTGGAGGGCGGGTATCGACCGCGGCGCCGACGCAAGTCGGGGCTGGGCAGGCGCGAGGCCTGCGGGTAGCCACTGCAATGTGCGTGAAGGCCTGTTGGTCTGATCGCATCTCAACCGGTTGCCACCGCCAAGGCCCGATCTGGCAGGGGCCGTGCGGTGGCGGCTGGCGTCCGACAATCAGGCATGCCGCAGGACCAGCCACCGCCCGCCGACGCAGACCAGGCCTTGGCGGACATGCTCGAGCAGAGCGAGCGTTTCGAGGGTGACCTGGCCCCGCTGCTGGCCCATCCACGTCGCCCTCCATCGCGGCGAGCGCTGCTGACCCTCGCCCTGTGCGACGTCGCGGTGGAGTTCTGGGTGGCGCAGCGCCTGCTGATTCGCGCCGGCACGCACACTGCAGCGCTGGCCCTGGTGCGCCTGCACTTCGAGGCGACCGTGCGCGCGATCTGGCTCCATCACGGCGCCAGCGACGAGTGGCTGGACCGCTTCGCTGCGCCAATGGCCCCGGGTCAGCTCGCCGAGCCCGTGCTCGGGCCGAACGTCGACGCGATGCTGCAGACCCTGGCGAAGACCGCGCCACCGTTCCTCGCGCAGACGCTTGGTGCCTTCAAGGCGGCGACTTGGCAGCCGATGAACTCGTATGTGCACGGCGGCATCCGGCCCGTGGTGCAGAGTCTGGCCGGCAGCACGCCGCAGCAACTTGTCGGCGTGTTGCAGAACGGCAATGGCATGGCCCTGCTGACGGCCAACCTGCTGGTGGTGGCGCTGCAGGATCCGGCGCTGGCAGGCCGGATCGGCCCGATCCAGCAAGAGCACCAGGCGTGTCTACCGCCGATGCAGCCGCCCCGCACTTGATGGTGCCATCCCTCATGGGAACCTGAATCCACGGGCCGATGTCGCGCCCGCCCTCATTCAGGAGCCCCCATGAAACTGTCCAAGCAGGAGCTGGAAGCCGTGATTGCGGCTTCGCCTCGCAGCTTCGTCCCCTTCAACAAGCTGGTGCTGTCGCCGACCTATCAGGCGCGGCCCGAGAACCCGGCGGCGCCGCTGCCGCTGGCCGAACTGGCCGCGTCCATCGAAGCCGCGGGCCTGCTGCACAACCTGATCGTCGTGCTCGGCGTGCGTGGCGTGCACGAGGTCTGTGCGGGCGGCCGGCGCTTGCGCGCGATGGCGCTGCTCGTGGAGCAGGGCCGCTGGGCCGAGAACCAGCCGGTGCCGGTGCTCGTGGTGCCGGCCGAACAGGCGCTGATGGCCAGTCTGATCGAGAACGTCGAGCGCGAGGCCTTGAGTCCGGCCGACGAGTTCGCCGCCTTCGCCCGGCTGATCGACGGCGGCCGGTCGGTCGAAGACGTTGCTGCGGCCTTCGGCGTCACGCCGCAGGTCGTGAAGCGCCGGCTCAAGCTGGCGGCGGTGTCGCCCGCACTGCTGACGCTGTTTCGCGAAGGCGGGATCGGGCTGGATTGCCTGATGGTGCTGGCCTCGATAGACGACCCGGCGCGGCAGGAGCAGCTGTGGCAGCAGTTGCCAGAATGGAACCGCAGTGCGGATCAACTGCGCCGCCTGTTGACACGCGGCGAGGTCGAGTCGGATCGCGACGGCGTGGCGATCTTTGTGACGCTGCTCGCCTACGAAGCCGCGGGCGGCCCGCTGCGGCGCGACCTGTTCAGCGACGACGGCAGGGCCTACCTGCAGGACGCCGCGCTGCTCGAACGGCTGGCGCTGGACAAGCTTCAGCAGCCGGCGCGCGAGGTCGCCGCCGAAGGCTGGAAGTGGGTCGACGTGCGGGCCCGGTACGTCTACGAGGACTATGTGCGGCACGGCGAGGTGCGTCGCGCACGCCGCGCGCCGAACGCTGACGAGGCGGCGCGCCATGCGCAACTCGAAGCCGAGCTGGAAGCGCTGCATGCGCGTATGGAGGCGCTTTCAGACGACAGGGACGACGACGGCGACGAGAACGAGTACGCCGCGCTGGAAGCCGACGACGAACGGCTGCAAGCCGAACTGAACACCATCGACGAAGCGCTGGCGGTGTTTCCGGCGGACCTGATGGCGCAGGCCGGTTGCGTGGTGTTCGTGGGAGCGCGTGGCATGGTCGAGGTCAAGCGCGGGCTGGTCCGGCCGGAGGATCGCGATGCGGTCGTGCAGGCGGCAAGGCAGGCCACGAGCGGCGAACTGACCACGAGCACCGCGCTCGTCAGTCTGCCCAAGGGGGGCGCCCGCGCCGTGCATTCCGAGAAACTGATGCGCAGCCTGACCGCGCACCGGGTCGCGGCGATTCAGGTCGAACTGCTGCTGCGGCCCGACGTGGCCCTGGCTGCCCTGACAGCCCATCTGGCCGCGAAGCTGCTCAAGGACGGCTTCCACCGCTACCGCGGCGGGGACGATGCGCTCACCGTCAGCGCGAGCGAGACGCACGAGGGGCTGCGGCGCGAGTCCGCGGACATGGCCGAGGCCGAAGCCTGGAAGCTGATGGAGCAGACCCGCATCGAGTGGACCACGCGACTGCCGGCCGACGGCAAGTCGCTGATGCCCTGGTTGCTGGCGCAGGAACGCGACACCGTGGTCGAACTGCTGACCTTCCTCGTCGCCGCGAGCGTCACCGGGGTCGATGGCACCGAGCGCGAACGCCAGAGCACGGACGCGCTGGCCCAGGCGCTCGGTCTCGACATGCGGCGCTGGTGGAAGGCCAGTGCCGCCTCGTACTTCAACCATGTGTCGAAGGCGACGACGCTGGCCGCGGTGACCGAGGCCGCGGGTGCCAACGCCGCCGCGCCGCTGGCCGGGCTGAAGAAGGACGGCGCGGCGGCGGGTGCGGAGCAGGCGCTGGCCGCGACGGGCTGGCTTCCGCGTTGCCTGCGAACCTCGGAGCACCGGTTGGAGACCGCAGTCGCGCGGATTGTCGATGGGAACACCGACGCCGCGCCTGGGGTTGCGCGGCAGGACGACACGGCCGGCAACGTCACCCCTTGATCGGCTGCCGGGACGGCGGGTCGCTGGGTTCGATCGCTGCGAGTGCCTGCGCCTCGGCCAGCGAACCCACCCTCGGTGTGAGGCGCGTAACCGCGGACTGGCCTAAATACGCGTTCGTGATCTGTGGCCTGCCATGGCCAAGCAGGGCGGACACGTGTCGCCGCGCGGCGCTGTCGGCATCGGCTGCGACACCCTGGCCGCCAGCCACCGGGGGCAGGGTGCCGGTCAGTTCGGTGTAGCGGCCGGCCGCGAACTGGTGCCGCAGGCCATGTGGGACCACGCGCAGATCGCGCTTCGTGATGCCGAAGCGCTCCATCACGTAGCGCAACCGGCGCAGTGCCTGCACCAGCGTCAGGTTCGGGTCGCCGACGCTGCCCTGCGTGCCTTTGGCGACGTGGCACGCGTAGGTGACGGCATGGCGGCACAAGGCATCGTCGATGGGCACGTAGCGCTGCCGCCCGCCCTTCGTGCCGCGGTGGGTGTCGAGGTACTGGACCACTCCGTTCCCGTCCTCCCCATCCGCTCCTGAATCGCCTTTGGCCTGGCGCGCGGTCGCCATGTCGACGTGCGGGCGCAGCATCAGGCTCTCCTTGAACCGCAGCCCGAAGGCCAGCATCAGCCAGAGGCTGGCCGCTGCGTGCACATCGTAGGCTTCGACATCGCGGATCACCGAGGCGACATCGATGCCCAGCGCGCGCCACGACTTGTCGTTCGTCGTGATGCCGCTGCGCCGGTACAGCGCGGGGTCGTCGAAGTAGGCCCCGATTGGCTTGAGCAGCTTGGGCTTGCCGATCCAACGGGTGAAGGTCTTGAGGTGCGAGTAGTAGGTCGGGATCGTGCCCGGCGCCAGGCGGCCAGCCTTGGCTTCGGCGCACCAGTGCGCCAGCACGAAGTCGGCATGGCGACCGCTGAACGAGCGCGGGTCGAGCTTGAAGGCCTTGACGGGGTTGTGGCGCAGGAAGCGGAACACCCACACGCAGAGCCGGCCGCGCGACTGCGCCGTGCGATGGCCGATGTTCTTGGCCTTGACCGCGTGCTGCCAGTTGTGCCGACGCAGGATCAGCGCCAGCACGTGCATGCACCGCTGCGGCTGCAACGGTAGGGTGTCGAGATCGACGGTGAGCGGATCGGTTCGTGACATGGCGACCTCCGGGTACCGGTGAATCGAAATGGATGGCCCGTTGAGAGGCCGACAGGTGCCGGACCAGGCATCGAGTCGGTTGCGCGTCCCCACGCGCGGTTGCCTAGGGTTCGGACGGCAGCACCGTCCAGGCCTTCGTAAAAGTGATCGCCTTGCACACGGTGCGTACACGCGTGGCTGTCCGCTCGGGGCGGACCGCGACGCCAGCTCGACATGAGCCGAGGGCGGGCGCGGCATGGTGTGCGGGCGTCACCCGTACGTCGGCCCATCGGGGCCGCACGCGGACGTTGCAACCGGACCGAAAGGCACCACCGCAGCCAATGCGGTGGGCGGTCCGTTCACGCTAGGTCCCACGGGTACCGGTCGAGCCGGTGAACCGTGGGTCGCGGTCGCTCGAGGCGGCTGCGGCGCGTGATGCTGGAACGTCAGGGGAAGAGAGGCGGGTGCCCGTAGGCACGCCGCAATCCACGGCCTCGCGGGCCATGGCGGCTGGTGGGTGAACTTCGCGGATCAAGTCCGCGTGGATCCGGGGCTCGAGGCCCTCGGCGACCGAGGTCACCGGACTGATGGGGCTTCCTTCGACGCGGCCACTGTGTGCTGCACCCGGTGTGGAAGCTACCGGCTTGACGCGCCGCAATCATGTGCCAGCGCGACGCGGACCTCAAGCTCGAAATGTGCCGATTAGCGCGCCGTGATCGAGGTCGGCGCCGCGCGCGAGAGGGGTTGACAGGCCTTCTTCCTACCTCAGTGTCCGACAGACCCGGAAAGGTCGGTCTGGCGGGGCATAGGCGCGACTGCGGCACTTGACGGGACCGAGACGGGTGCGACCGTGGAGCGACTTGCGGAAGCGCTGTTGGGGACGCGGCGAAGTGTGAGTGCAGCGAGAGCCACGTTCGACCGCGGTCGTCGTCGCGAGCGACCTGATCGCGATAGCGCGGCAGCTTCGACGGTCTTCCGCGTGGGAGTGAGCCATCGGCCGTCCGATGCTGGGCGGTCTTCACTGATCTGTTGGAGGAACACCATGACAGCAGTCGTCAGAGCCATCGACGTCGGCTTCGGCTACACCAAGTTCACGACGGGCGGGCCGGCCGCGGACATCCGCTGCGCCAGCTTTCCATCACTGGCCTGCCTGAGCACGCGCGATCCGTCGGCATCGCTTGGCGCGGAGCGCCGGAGGACGTTCGCGATCCCGATCAAGGGCGTGTTCTACGAGGTCGGCCCGGATGTCGTGCTCGCGGGCGACGGATTCCGCGCCACGCAGATTCACCACCGCTACATCGACACGCCAGAGTACCTGGCGCTGGCGCGCGGCGCCATGCGCTCGATGAAGGTGGAATACATCGACCTGCTCGTGGTCGGCCTGCCCGTGGCGACCTTCGCCGCCGACAAGGCCGCGCTCGAGAAGCTGATGACGGGCCGGCACGACGTGGGCGGTGGCAAGTCGGTGCAAGTGCGCAAGGCGCTGGCCATGGCTCAGCCGCACGGCGCGCTGATCGACTATGCGGACCAGCAAGACCGTGTGCTGGCCATGCGGGACGAGCAAAGCCTGGTCATCGACCCCGGCTCGCGCACCTTTGACTGGCTGGTGGCACGCGGCATGAAGCTGTCGCACAAGCGCAGTCATTCGGTCGATCGCGGGGTGGCGGACATCCTGAACCTCGTCGCGGACGACGTGAGCGTGGAGATCGGATCCACCTACACCAGCCTGGACAGCATCGACCACGCGCTGAGGACCGGCAAGGCGCTGACCGTCTACCAGAAGACTTATCAGCTGTCGCGCATGAGGCCGATGGTCGAGAGCATCGCCCGCCAGGCCGTCGCGGCCATGATGCGCCGCATCGGCCCCGCCTACGACGTGCGCAACGTGATCCTGGTCGGCGGTGGTGCGTTCCTGTTCCGCAAGGCGGTCAAGCAGGCGTTTGCATCGCACGAGGTGCTGGAGGTCAAGGAGCCGATGTTCGCGAACGTGCGCGGGTATCAGATCGCCGGTTCCAACTATGTGGCTGCGGCAACGCAGGGCACGGGCGTTGTGGTGGAGGAAGGGGGCAGGGCATGAACGCCGCCGACACGAAGGTGGATCACAGCGTCAGGCTGCTCTTCGAGTTGTCGCGCGACGACAACCCGCGTCTGTTCGACGACCTGATGCGATTCAACAAAGGCCCCAAGCGGGTCAACCGGCTGCGGTTCCTCGCCCATGAAGGCCTGCTGGCGCAGCAGTGGCTTCTTGGCATGACCGTTGCAGCGCCGGTGCCGATGGCGGCTGCTCCAAGGGTGCTGCCGCATGTCGGCGTGGACCCAGCTGTGGCGCACCAGACCAGCCAGGCGTTCGAGGTCAGCAACGGTGGAGTGGAGGACTGATGCGGCGCCGGCGCGTGCGCAAGACGAAGCGTGCGGTCAGCGCTTCGGCGTTGTCGCAGATGGGGGTCTGCGAGCGGCTGGTCGTGTTCGAGCACTCTGAGGGAAAGCGCCCAACACCCGAGCAGAGGGTGGCTCTGCAGCGCGGGCTGCGGGCGCATCGTCAGTTCGCGTCTGAAGGCGAGTCTGAAGCAGCGCGAGGAGGACGCTGCTTCATTGCCACGCATGTCTTTGGTGAAGGACCGGAGACGCAAGTCCTGCGGCGCTTCCGCGATCGGTACCTTCGACCCACGCGTGCAGGACGGCGCCTGATCCTTGCTTACTACCGATTGGCGCCGACCGTGTGCCGCGCGATGGAGAGGTGGCCGATGACGCGGTCCCTGACG
>DATMJX010000256.1:0-2556 GCA_035553715.1 Methylibium sp. | reverse complement strand
GTGGCAGGTCGGCCGCTACACCGCGACGCTGACCGTTGCGCGCCCTCAGCCTGGGCAGGCGATGCACGCCACGGTCGAGTGGGCGCCTGGCCTGCCGGCCGCGCTGTCTGCGCTCGAACTGCAGGCCTACCGAGCCGGCCGCGCGATCGCGGTCGCAGAGCTCTCAAAGTCCCTTGGCATCACCGTTGCGGTGGTCGACCTATGAGCGCCTGCAGCTTTCCGCCCCGCCTGCAGGTGCTCGTCTCGCCTGCGCTGCCTCACGAGCAGCCGCAAGAACCCTTGCAAGGCGCACCACGCCTAGAGATTCACGGTGCCGCTCGGGACACGTTCCCCAAGGCAGTCCCCCAGCGGCCCACCGCTACCCCGTTGGCATCGCATGGGAGCACCCCATGACCGGCTCGATCCTCGCACTCGACCTCGGCACCGTCACCGGCTGGGCGCTGCAGACCGACGGCCGCACCGTGAGCGGCAGCGAGTCCTTCCGGCCTGGCCGCTTCGAAGGCGGCGGCATGCGCTACCTGCGCTTCAAGCGCTGGCTGACCGAGCTCAAGGGCACCACGGACGGCCTGGAGGCCGTGTACTTCGAAGAGGTCCGCCGCCATGCCGGTGTCGACGCTGCGCACGCCTACGGCGGCTTCCTGGCCACGCTGACGGCCTGGTGTGAGCACCACCAGATCCCGTATCAGGGCGTACCTGTCGGCACGATCAAGCGGCACGCCACGGGCAAGGGCAACGCCGACAAGGCGGCGATGCTGGCTGCCGCTCGAGCGAAGGGACACCAGCCTGCCGACGACAACGAGGCAGACGCGCTGGCGCTGCTGGCTTTCGCAGTGGCTGCAGGCGCGGACGACAACCGCCCTGGACGGATTTGCTATCCGTCCGCCGGCCACCCGGCTACCGCTGACTCACTCGACGGGCTGAAAGCACAGCCCGTCGAGACCCCGCAGGGCGCGCAGCGCCTCGCTCCCTCGAGCACAGGTGCACCTCGCCTCTGTGCAGACCCCCAAAGCCCGGCGCTGGCCGAGCGCAACACCTGAAAGGCCATCACATGGCAACTGCATCCCAACTCTTCACCGACCGTGACACCGCCGGCGCGGCCTATGCCGCTGCGCTGGCCGACTTCCGTGCGGCCTGGATCAACCTCAAGGCACTCGACATCGCGTGCGACAACGGCAACGTCGTCAAGGCGCACCCGGCCGGTGGAGCGCTGCCCCAGGTGCGCAGCTTCGAGGCCGTTTCGAAATGGGGTATCGAGGCGCTGCGTCATCCGCAGTTCGCCAGCGCACCCGGCCTGGCCGAGTGGGAGCGGACGGCGCAAGCCAACGCCGCGACCTTGATCAATGGCCTCGGGAGCTAAGCATGGCCATCGAACGATTCCCCACCGAAGGCGGCGGTATGCGGTACGTGTTCGAGCCGGGGCGCCAATTCGAACGGCCGGCATGGCCGGCCGGCGCCGCGCAGACCGAGTGCGCGAACTGGATCGAGAGCGCTGCCAACGATTACAGCCAATACCTCGACGAGGTCGACATCGTGATTCAAGACCAGCGGCTCAGCTCCTTCGGCAAGGAAGAGCGCTTGGTGGTCAAGCATGGCGGCATCCTTGAGTCGGTCAGCAAGCTGCGCGGCGCTATCGATCACTACTCGGCCGGCTGGGACAAGATCGAGCGCGACCTCTACCAAGTGCCCGAGCTGACCAACGACGCTGGCCAGGCCGCGATCGACATCGAGGTGCGCCAGTGGTGGCGCGGGATGTCGTCCACGGAGCGCACGCAGTACCTCCAGGCGCTATCGCAGCCGGACAACAACCTCGGGCGCATCCGCCTTGCGCTGCTGCGCAGTCCGATCGCGGTGCTCGATCACGAGCTGACGGTCGTTCGCGAGGCATGGAATGCCGAGAAGCGAGCGCTACAGCCGGCCATTGCAGAGTCGATCGACACGGCGCGGCAAACCATCGCGACTGCCGAAGTGGCGGCGGCCCACCTCGGCGGCATGGCAATGGTGAGCACGCAGTGGGACAGCGACCGCATCGCCAGCCACCTGCTCGGCTCGACGAACGAGTTTGCGCGGCGCGGCTATCGGGTCTTTGGCATCGGCGACGAGGGCATGGCCCGCGCGAAGCGAATCGCAGAGGGCCGCCGGTACATCAAGGCCGCCGCCTGAGCCGCGGACGCTTGCACACAACAGCAAGCCTGGGCGTCAGTCGTGAGTGGCCCAGCTTTCGAAACGAACCGCGACAGCCGGCAGAGCCTAGGCATGGGCACGTGGCCGGCACCCATAAATCGATGAGGACAACATGACAGACCTCGCACAACTCGCGATCAGCGTCGACGCCCGCGAAGCCACCAAGGCTCGCCAGGAGCTCGATAAGCTGGCTGAATCCAGCGGACGCGTTGGGCGCGCCACGGACCAGCTGATGCGGTCCTACAGCTCCCTCGGCCGTCAGATCGGCCTGACCGCGGCCGCTAGCGCCACCGGCTTCCTCGCTTTGGCTCGGTCGTCCATCAACGCGGCCGACGCGACCGGCAAGGCCGCACAGGCGGCAGGCCTCGCGACCGA
>DATMJX010000255.1:0-5573 GCA_035553715.1 Methylibium sp. | reverse complement strand
AGGCCGTGGTGAAGGCGGCCGGTGCGCCGAAGGCCGTGATCGGCATCGCGATCGCGATGCTGGTGCTGCTGCCGGAGACCTGGGCGGCGGTGCGCGCGGCGCGGGCGGACCGGCTGCAGACCAGCATGAACCTGGCGCTGGGCTCGGCGCTGGCCAGCATCGGGCTGACGATCCCGGCCGTGGTCGTTGCGGCGGTGTGGCTGGATCTGCCGCTGACCCTGGGCCTGGAGCCCAAGGACATCGTGATGCTGACGCTGGCCTTCCTGGTCAGCGCCATCTCGCTGGGCACCGGGCGGACCACGGTGATGCAGGGCGCGGTGCACCTGGTGCTGTTCGCGGCCTTCCTGTTCCTGGCGCTGGTGCCCTGAGCGCGGGCGGCGCGGGGCGCCGGCCTCAGGCCGGCGGCTTCGCCAGGCCGAGCCGCTCGACCACCCGCTTCTCGGCCGCGTAGGTGTCGCGGCAGGCGCGGGCGTAGTCCGCCGGGCTCAGGTAGGCCAGTTCCTGGTCGGACTTGGCGAGCTCGGCGATGTAGGCCGGCTCCTGCATCGCGGCGCGGAAGCCGTCGTGCAGGATGCGCACGATCTCGGCCGACATGCCGCGCGGGCCGGCCAGGCCGTAGGGGGAGGTCGCGACGAGGGGGTAGCCCAGTTCCTTCAGCGTGGGCACGTGCGGCCAGCGCTTGCTGCGCTTCTCGCCGAAGGTGGCCAGCAGGCGCAGCTTGCCCTGGTCGACGAAGGGGCCGAAGGCGGTCGAGCCGACGCCGACGCTGACCTGGCCGCTGGCCACGCCGAGCATCTGCTCGGCCACGCCGCTGTAGGGCACGTGCACGAAGCTCAGGCCGCGCTGCTCGAGCAGCTCGTCGATGGTCACGTGCGGCGTGGTGCCCACGCCGTTGGTCGCGATGGTCAGCGGCTTGCCGGCCTGCATGGCCTGCTTCGCGGCGACGAGCACGTCGTCGACGCTGCGCATCGGGCTGTCGGCCGCGACGACGATGCCGAAGGTCGTGCCGGTGAGCTGCAGGATCGGCGTGACGTCGCGGATCGGGTCCCACAGCACCTTCTGCATGTAGGGCGCGCGGAACACGGTCTGCGGCATCTGGCCGATGGTGTAGCCGTCGGGCGCGGCCTGCTGCAGCACCGGCATGACCAGCGTGCCGCCGGCGCCGGGCCTGTTCTGCGTGATGACCTTCTGGCCGAGGTGATGGCTGGCGGCCTCGGCGAGCACGCGCATCGCGAGGTCGGTGCCGCCGCCGGCGGGCCAGGGCACCCACAGCGTGATCGGGCGGGTGAAGTGGCTGTCGCCCTGGGCGCGCACGGCGAGGGCCGGCGCGGCCAGCGAGGCGGCCGCGCCGCGCAGCAGCGTGCGGCGCAGGACGAGGGAACGCAGGGCTCGTTTCATGGGAACTCAGACGGCGACGGGCCGCCCCGAGGCGGCTGAGCGCCCCCTCGGGGGGCAGGAGCAAGGCGACGTGGGGGTGGTCATGGCTCAGTTCGGGCCGCCGCCACCGCGCTTGGTGAGCTGACCGAAGCCGCGCTGCGGGTCGTAGCCCCAGCAGGCGGCGATGAAGAACACGGCCAGGCAGCCGAGCACCACATAGGGCGCGAGGCCCGGGTCCTTGCCGTAGAGCGCGAAGCGGATCCACTCGACGGCGTGGGTGAAGGGGTTGAAGCGGGCCAGCTGGTAGACCCACTCGGCGCCCGACTCCTGCAGCTTCCACAGCGGGTAGAGCGCGGTGGAGATGAAGTACATCGGGAAGATCACGAAGTTCATCGTGCCGGCGAAGTTCTCGAGCTGCTTGATGTGAACCGACAGCAGCAGCCCGAGCGCGCCGAGCATCATCGCGCCGGCCACCAGCGCGGCGAGCGCGTGCAGCGCGGCGAGGCTGAACACCGGCAGGTCGGTGCCGATCGCCAGCGCGACGGCCACGAAGGCCAGTGCCTGCAGCACCGACAGCAGCGCGGTCGCGCTGAGCTTGGCGAACAGCACCCAGGGGCGCGGCAGCGGCGTGGTCAGCAGCAGGCGCATCAGGCCCATCTCGCGGTCGTAGACCATCGCCAGCGAGGACTGCATGCCGTTGAACAGCAGCACCATGCCCACCAGCCCCGGCGCGATGTAGACCTCGTAGGGGATGTAGGTGTCGTAGGGCTCGACGATCGAGATGCCGAAGACGTTGCGGAAGCCCGCCGCGAACACCGCCAGCCACAGCAGCGGCCGCACCAGCGCCGAGACCAGCCGGCCGGTCTGCTGACTGAACTTGAGCACCTCGCGCGCGACGATCGCCGACAGCGCCTGCAGCGCATGGGCGAGGCCGCGGCGCGTGCCGCTGGCGGTGGAGGTCGGCATCACGACGGCATTCATTGCGGGTCTCCGTTCGCCCTGAGCTTGTCGAAGGTTCCGTTGCACCAGCACATGGGCTTCGACAAGCTCAGCCCGAACGGAGCAGGACCTGGGTTCATCGCGGGGCCTCCGCCAAGCCGAGTTGACTGCACCGACGTGTGGGTCGGCCCCATGCGGCGATCCGCTCGCTCCGATCCCCGCGTTGCGGGGCCCCTCGATCGCGGCTCATCGCTGCACCTTGCATTGCTTCTCTTCCACATCGGCGCCGAGCGTGTCGAGCACGTTGGTCGGGTGCAGGATGCCCTCGATCGGCGCCTGCGAGATCACGCCCTGGCCGTCGGTCAGCAGCAGCGTCTGGCGCAGCTGGCCGTCCCAGGGGCGGAAGCTCATGTTCACGCCCTTGGAGCCGTCGAGCTGCACCTTGGCCAGGGCCTGCTGCCAGGCGGCGTTCGCTCCCTTGGGCTGGGCCGAGGCGATGGTGATCAGCGCCTTGCCGGCCAGCCAGGCGGTCCAGTCGTGCGCCGTCATCGGGCGCTTGTGGGCCTTCTGGAAGCGGCGCGAGACCTGCGGCGCGCCGAAGCGCTCGAACTGCGCATGCCAGGCCACCGGCACCAGGCCCGCGTCGCCGACCACCGGGCGCGGCAGCACGGTCTGGTAGGGCAGGCTGCGGGCGAACTCGCCGTCACTGTCCACGACCCAGACGACGTCGTACTGCGCGCCAGCGGTCAGCAGCAGCGGGTTGGCGAGCTGGCGCTCGCGTGGGTCGGCGCTGAGCTTGAAAGGCTTGGCGGCGACGACCTGCAGGCCGTAGCGCTTGATCGCGGCCTGGGCCACCGCGGCGCGCTGCTGGTCGGCGGCGCTCGGGCCGGTCAGCAGCAGCAGCTTGTTCCACTTGCGCGCCACCAGCGTCTGCGCCAGCGCGTCGGCGCGCATGCGCTCGCTGGGATAGAGGTGGTAGAGGCGCGCGCGGCAGTCGGCGGCGCGCAGCCGGTCGTCGGCGGCGCTGAGGTTGAGCACCGGGATCTTGACCGCGTCGGTGACGGCGAGCAGCCAGTCGGCTGGCAGGTCGGCCAGCAGCACCGCCGCGCCGGCCTTCTCGGCGGCGGCGGCGGCGGCCTTGGCGGCAGCGAGGTCGCCGGCCTCCTTGGTGTCGAGCGCGACGCCGGCTCCGACGGCGTCGAGCTCGAACCGGCCCTCGTCGAGCGCGACCTGGATCGCGTCCCCGGCCGGGCCGGTCGGGTGGCCGAGGTAGGCGCGCTCGGCGCGGCTGCGCTCGAGGCGGGCGTCGTCGGCCGGGACGATCAGCGTGGCCTTCAGCGTCGCGGCCTGGGCCGCGAGGGCCGCGCCGGCCAGGGCCAGGGTGCTCAGCGTGCGCTTCATCATTCGACGATCACCAGCCCGTAGGGCACGCGGCCGACCGGCACCGACTTCAGCGCTTTGGCGCTGCCGACGTCGACCACCGTCACGTCGTCGCTCATGCCGTTGATGACCCAGAGCTGCTTCTCGGCCTTGTCGAGCGTGACGTTCCACGCCCGCTTGCCGACCAGCACCAGGTTCGTCACCTTGCGGGCCGTGACGTCGATGAAGGCCACGTGGTTGGCCTTGCCCAGCGAGACGAAGGCGCGCTTGCCGTCCTTGGTCATCGTGATGCCCACCGGCGTGATGTCCTCGGCGCGCGCACCCTTGACCTCGAAGGGGATGCGCGCGATCACGCCGTGGTCGGCGGTCGAGATGACGGACACGCTGGCGTCGAGCTCGCTGGTGACCCACAGCTCCTTGCCGTCGGGCGTGATCGCCATGCGGCGCGGTCGCTTGCCGACCTTGACGTTCTTGACGACCTTGCCGCTGGCGGTGTCGATCACGTGCACCAGGCTCGCGACCTCGGAGGTCACGTACAGGGTCTTGCCGTCGGCGCTGACCTTCACCCCCTCGGGCTCCTCGCCGACCTTGACGGTACGCAGCACCTTGCCGTTGGCGGCGTCGACGAAGCTCGCCGCGCCGGTGTCCTCGTTGGAGACGTAGATCGTCTTGCCGTCGGGGGAGAGATCGAAGGCCTCGGGCTCATCGCCGAGCGGCACGCGCCGCACCGATTTGCCGGTCGCCGGGTCGATCACGTCGGCGGTGTTTGCATCGGTGCAGGCGACCATCAGCTTGCCGTCGGGCATGCGCTGGATGTGACGGGTGCGCTTGCAGCTCTTGATCGTGCCGGTGACCGCGAGCGTCGCGGTGTCGATCAGCGTGAGCGCATCGTCCTTCTCGCTCGTCACGTAGGCGGTGCCGGCCTGCGCGGTGGCGGCGGCGAGCAGGGTGGCGCAAGCGAGCCAAGTCTTCGAGGGGGTCCGCATCGGGAAATCTTCCTGACCTGAGGTTTTGCTATGCCGCGGCGGCTGCCGGAGCGCTCGTGCGTGCGATGAAACCCTGCTCCAGCGTCGGCTGGCCCAGGGCCGCCGTGACCTCGGCGGGCGTGCCGTCGGCCAGCAGCTGCCCCTTGTGCAGCACCAGCACGCGGTCGGCCTGCTCGGCCTCCTCGACCAGGTGCGTGGCCCACAGCACCGCAACGCCGCGCGAGCGTACATCCTCGTTCAGCGCGGCGAGCAGGTCCTTGCGCGACTTCGGGTCGAGCCCGACGGTGGCTTCGTCCATCAGCATCAGCTCGGGTTGGTGCAGGGTCGCGCGCACGAGTTCCACCTTGCGGCGGTTGCCGCCGGAGAGCTCGCGCACCTTGCGGCCGAGATCGCCGGCGAGCCCCAGCCGCTCGCAGCGCTGCGCGATGCGCTCGGCCGCCAGCGCGCGCGGCAGGCCCTGCAGGTCGGCCTGGAAGTAGAGGTTGCGCTGCACCGACAGGTCGAGATCGAGCGCCATCTGCTGGAACACCACGCCGATGTGGCGAAGCGCGGCCGGCGCAGCATGGCGCAGCGAGTGACCGGCGACCTCGACCTCGCCCTCGTCGGCGGCGAACAGGCCGGTGAGCACCTGGAACAGCGTGGACTTGCCGGCGCCGTTGGGGCCGAGCAGGGCGGTGAACTGGCCAGGGCGCAGCTCCAGGTCCAGGCCCTTCAGGGCCGCGCGTTCGCCGTAGCGCTTGGTGAGGCCGCGCACGCTCAGCATCGTCTTGTCGTCTCCATCGTGAAGCGGGGCCGCGAGGGCCCCGGTCGCAAGGTCCGCTTCAACGGCCTTCGAGCGCCGCGGACTCTAACCCAGCGTCCTGCGATCCGCAGAGCGTCCGCGAGTTCGCA
>DATMJX010000254.1:0-5958 GCA_035553715.1 Methylibium sp. | reverse complement strand
CGCTACGCGGTGATCGGCATCGGCCTGAACCTCGCGGCGCCCGCCGCGCGGCCCGGCCTCGACCAGCCCGTCGCGGGCTGGCGCGAGCACGCGCCGCAGGCGACGGCAGCCGACGTGCTCGCCCGCATCGCCGCGCCGCTGCTCGAGGCGGTGCTGCACTTCGAGCGCGAGGGCTTCGCCGGCTTCCAGGCCCGCTACGCAGCGCGCGACGGACTCGCCGGCCGGCTGGTGCGCAGCAGCGGCGGCGAAGCCGCCGAGGGCCGCGCCGAGGGCATCGATGCCGACGGCGCGCTGCGGCTGCGCCGCGCCGACGGCCAGCTGCTCGCGGTGCGCAGCGGCGACGTGAGCGTGCGCCCATGCTGAGGGCGCTGGTGCTCGTGCTGCTGCTGGCCAACGCCGGCTTCTGGGCTTGGCGCCAGGGCTGGCTCGCGCCGCTGCATGCGCTGATCGGCGCCGCTCCCGAGGGCGAGCGCGAGCCCGGGCGGCTGGCGCTGCAGGTCCATCCGGAGCGCGTGCAGCTGGTGGCCGCGGCCGCCCCCGTCGCCGGCACCGGCGCCGAACCCTCTGCCTCGGCCGCCACGGCCACCATGGCCGCGTCCGAGCCGGCGCCGCCGTCCACGGCCTGCCTCGAGGCCGGCCCCTTCGACGCCGCGGGCCTCGCCACCGCGCAGGCCGTGCTGCAGGTGCTGCTGCCAGCCGAGGCGGCCAGCGTGCGCCGCCTCGATGCCGGCACCGTATGGATCGCGCTCGGCCCCTATGCCGAGGCGGCGCCTCTGCGCCAGAAACGCGAGGAACTGCAGCGCCTGAACCTGGCGCCCGAGAGCGCCCGCCTCGTCCCCGACGGGGCGCCCTACCTGGTGCTCGAGCGCCACGACAGCCGCGACGCGGCCGAGGCGGCCCTGAAGGCACTGGCCGAGCGCGGACTGCGCAATGGCCGCATCGTCGATGCCGGCGCCGGCACGCCGCGCGCGCTGCGCGTGGCCGCCGCCGACGCCAGTCAGCAGCTGCTGCTGGCCGCCCTGCCGGCCGACCGGCTCGGCGGCCGCCGCTTCGAACCCTGCCCGAACGACGCGCCCTGAGGCGCGGCCGAGCGCTTCAGCCGCGCGCGCGGCTGCGGCGCACCGCCCACACCGCCAGCGCCAGCGCCGCCAGCCAGGGCCAGCCGAGCGCGCCACCGGAGACCCCGCTGTCCCCGTCCCCGTCGTCCGAGCCGCTGTTCGCCACCCGGTCCGCGCCCAGGTCGGCCGCGGCGCGGACCTCGTCGTTGTCGATCACCGCGCCGATGCGCGCCGGCGCGCTGTAGCCGCCCGGATCGCCCGCATAGCGCAGCGCCTCCGGCACGTCGAGCAGGCCGGCGCCGCAGGTCGCGGTGGTGCAGATGCAGCGCCCGGGATTGGCGTTCGAGCAGCTGTCGATCAGCGGCGACGTGACATGCGGTCGCGCGCTCAGCCGCAGCCCGTCGATCAGCTGCGCGGCCGTCAGCGTCGGCCGCACCGCCAGCATCAGCGCCAGCGCCCCGGCCACCTGCGGCGTCGAGAAGCTGGTGCCGAACACATAGGCGTAGGCGGCGGCGCCCGGCGCCTGGGCGCCGTCGTTGTACAGCGTCAGCAGGCCGCCATCGCCGAGCAGGGGGCCCCAGCGGCCGGCGCTGCTCGGATCGCCGCCGACGGTGGTGATCGCCAGCTCGGGGCCGAAGTTCGAATAGGTGGTCTTGAAGCCATCGCGGTTGACCGCACCGACGCCGATCACCCCCTCGCAGTTGGCCGGCCGCAGCACCGCGCCATGCTCGTTGCCCGCCGCCGCCACGACCACCGCGCCGGCGGCGCGCAGGTCGTCGATCGCATCCTGGTAGGCCGGGCTGCAGGCCGCGTTGCCGCCGAAGCTGACGGTGATGATGCGCGCCGGGTTCGGGTTGGCCGGCGCACCGGTCACCGGCAGCCCGGCGGCCCAGCGCATGCCATCGACGATGTCGGCCACCGTCGCGCCGCACTTGCCGGCCACGCGCACCGCGAGCACGCGCCCGGACCAGTGCATCGCCGCCACCGCGGTGGCGTTGTCGGTCGCGGCGACCAGCTGGCCGGCGATCACGGTGCCATGCCAGCTGCTGTCCTCGGGTTCGCAGTCGCCGAACAGCGCCGGGTCGGCGCTGCGATCGGCCTCGCTGACCCAGTCGCCCGGGTCGGAGGCGTCGGTGTCGCGCCCGTCGCCGTCGTTGGCGTACTCGAGCTCGGAGACGAAGTCGTGGCCGTTGATGACGCGCCCGCTCAGCTCCGGATGCGCGGTGATGCCGGTGTCGAGCACCGCGATCACCGTGTCGGCGCTGCCGGTGCTGGTGATCCAGCCGGTCTGGAAGCCGCCGACGCCGCGCAGGCGATCCTCGATCGCGCTGCTGTTCGAGCCGGTGGCCGGGCGCAGCCACCACTGGCGGCCGGCGGTGAAGTCGGGGTCGTCGGGCACGACCGCCTGCAGCCGTCGCTCGCGCGTGTTCGGCTCGACCCAGGCGACCCCGGGCTGGCGCGCCAGCCGCTGCGCCAGCTCGCGCGCCTCGGCCCCACGCAGCACGCGGTCCGCGCCGATCACGCGCGACCGCGGCCCCCGTTCGCGCACCCGGCGCCCCTGCAGGCCTGCGGCTTGCTCCAGGCGCTGCCAGTCGGCCTCGCTGGCATCGGCGGCCATGCGCACGATCAGGCCCTGGGCCGGGCGGTCCTTGGGCGCCGCGAGCACGGCAAAGGGCAGGGCCAGCGCGAGGCTGGCAAGAAGCTTCGAGACGGACATGGGCGGCGCGCGACGGTCGGAAACGACGACGACCGAGTGTAGGGGCCGCGCTCGCCAGGGCTGAAACGAAAAGAGCCCCGACGAGGCTCTTTCCGCAGCGCTCGCGCGCCTCAGCGGCCGACCACGCGCGCCATCTCGAGCACCTTGTTCGAGTAGCCCCACTCGTTGTCGTACCAGGCGACGACCTTCACGAAGGTCTTGTCCAGCGCGATGCCGGCCTCGGCGTCGAACACGCTGGTGCAGGGCTCGCCGCGGAAGTCAGTCGCGACGACCTTGTCCTCGGTGTAGGCCAGCACGCCCTTCATCGGGCCGGCGGCCGCCGCCTTCATCGCGTTGCAGATGTCCTCCCAGCTCGCCTCCTTGACCAGCTCGGCGGTCAGGTCGATCACGCTGACGTCGCTGGTGGGCACGCGGAAGCTCATGCCGGTGAGCTTCTTGTTGAGCTCGGGGATCACCACGCCCACCGCCTTGGCCGCGCCGGTGGAGCTGGGAATGATGTTCTCGAGGATGCCGCGCCCGCCGCGCCAGTCCTTGTTGCTCGGGCCGTCGACGGTCTTCTGCGTCGCGGTGGCGGCGTGCACGGTGGTCATCAGGCCGCGCTTGATGCCGAAGGCGTCGTTGAGGACCTTGGCGACCGGCGCCAGGCAGTTGGTCGTGCACGAGGCGTTCGAGATGATCGCCTGGCCGGCGTAGCTCTTGTCGTTGACGCCGTAGACGAACATCGGCGTGTCGTCCTTCGAGGGGGCGCTCATGATGACCTTCTTGGCGCCGGCGGCGAGGTGCTTCTCGCAGCTTTCCTTGGTCAGGAACAGGCCGGTGGCCTCGACGACGATGTCGGCGCCGACCTCGCCCCACTTCAGTTCGGCCGGGTCCTTGACGGCGCTCAGGCGGATGCGCTTGCCGTTGACGACCAGGGTGTTGCCGTCGACCGCGACCTCGCCCTTGAAGCGGCCGTGCACGCTGTCGTACTTGAGCATGTAGGCCAGGTAGTCGGGCTCGAGCAGGTCGTTGATCGCAACGATCTCGATGTCGTTCGCGAAGTTCTGGACGGCGGCGCGGAACACCATGCGGCCGATGCGGCCGAAACCGTTGATGCCGATCTTGAGGGTCATGAGGAAACTCTCCGGACAGTCGAAATGAATCTGATTGCGCTCAACCGCGCAGCACCTTGCGGACCGTGGCGGCCACGTTGTCCGCGGTGAAGCCGAAATGCTTGAACAGCGCGCCGGCCGGGGCCGACTCGCCATAGGTGTCGAGGCCGACGACCGCGGCGCAGCCGTACTTCCACCAGCCGTCGGTCACGCCGGCCTCGATCGCGATGCGCGGCAGGCCGGCGGGCAGCACCTTCTTCTTGTAGGCGCTGTCCTGGCGGTCGAAGGTGGTGGTGCTCGGCATCGAGACGACGCGCACCGCGATGCCGGCGTCGGCCAGCAGCTGCTGCGCGTGCAGCGCGAGCTGGACCTCGGAGCCGGTCGCGATGAGGACCGCCCGGGCCTTCTTCTTCAGACCGACCTCGCTGGGCTCGGCCAGCACATAGGCGCCGCGCGCGATCTCGTCGAGGCCAGCCTTGGGCGCGTAGGCCAGGTTCTGGCGCGACAGCAGCAGCGCGGTCGGGCGGTCGCGGTTGAGCAGCGCGCGGGTCCAGGCCATCACGGTCTCGGCGGTGTCGGCCGGGCGCCAGACGTCCAGGTTCGGGATCAGCCGCAGGCTCGCCGCGTGCTCGACCGACTGGTGCGTCGGGCCGTCCTCGCCGAGGCCGATGCTGTCGTGCGTGAACACGTGGATCACGCGCTGGCGCATCAGCGCGGCCATGCGGATCGCGTTGCGGCTGTAGTCGCTGAAGGTCAGGAAGGTGCCGCCGTAGGGGATGTAGCCGCCGTGCAGCGCGATGCCGTTCATCACCGCGGCCATGCCGAACTCTCGCACGCCGTAGTTGATGTGGCGCCCGCCGTTGGGCGCGCCCTCCTCGTCGAAGCGCAGCGCCGGCGTGTGCTTGGTGTTGGTCAGGTTCGAGCCGGTCAGGTCGGCGCTGCCGCCGAGCAGCTCGGGCAGCGCCGCGGTGAAGGCCTCGAGCGCGAGCTGGCTGGCCTTGCGGCTCGCGACCGTCTCGGCCTTGGTGTGTGCCGCGATGGCGGCATCGACCGCCACCTGCGCGAAGTTCGCCGGCAGCGCACCGCTGACGCGGCGCTCGAACTCGGCGGCGAGCTCGGGGTGCGCGGCGCGGTAGGCGGCGAAGCGTGCGTCCCAGCCGGCCTGCAGCGTCGCGCCGGCCGCCTTGGCGTCCCACGCGCGGTAGGCCTCGGCCGGGATCTCGAAGGGGGCATGCGACCAGCCGAGCGCGGCGCGCGTCAGCGCGATCTCCTCGGCGCCGAGCGGCTCGCCGTGCGCCTTGGCGGTGTTGGCACGGTTCGGCGAGCCCTTGCCGATCGAGGTCTTGCAGACGATCAGCGTCGGGCGGCCACGCTGCGCCTTGGCTTTCGCGATCGCGGCGTCGACCGCGTCGACATCGTGGCCGTCGACCGGGCCGATGACGTTCCAGCCATAGGCGGCGAAACGCTGCGGCGTGTCGTCGATGAACCAGGGCGCGACCTGGCCGTCGATGCTGATGCCGTTGTCGTCATAGAAGGCGACCAGCTTGTCGAGCTGCCAGGCGCCGGCCAGCGCGCAGGCCTCGTGGCTCACGCCCTCCATCAGGCAGCCGTCGCCAAGGAAGGCGTAGGTGTGGTGGTCGACGATGGCGTGGCCGTCGCGGTTGAACTCGGCGGCCAGCAGCTTCTCGGCCAGCGCCATGCCGACCGCGTTGCTGATGCCCTGGCCCAGCGGGCCGGTGGTGGTCTCGACGCCCGGCGTGATGCCGACCTCGGGGTGGCCCGGGGTCTTGCTGTGCAGCTGGCGGAAGGCCTTGAGCTCGGCCATCGGCAGCGCGTAGCCGCTCAGGTGCAGCAGCGCGTAGATCAGCATCGAGCCGTGACCGTTGCTGAGCACGAAACGGTCGCGGTCGGCCCAGTGCGGGTCGGCCGGGTTGTGGCGCAGGTGGCGGCCCCACAGCGCGACGGCGATCTCGGCCATGCCCATCGGGGCGCCGGGGTGGCCGGAGTTGGCCTGCTGGACCGCGTCCATGGCCAGGGCCCGGATCGCGTTGGCCATCAGGGAGGTGTCGGGGGTTGGGACGCGGTTCTCGAG
>DATMJX010000253.1:0-13707 GCA_035553715.1 Methylibium sp. | reverse complement strand
CGTTGATGCACGGCGCGGTCGCCTCGCCGTGCATCAACGTCTGTCGCATGAGCGCGCGCAGCGGCCTGTGCGAGGGCTGTGCGCGCACGATCGACGAGATCGCGCAGTGGGGGCGGCTCGACGACGCCGCCAAGCGCGAGGTCTGGCGGCTGATCGCGCAGCGCAGGCAGGCGGCATGAGCCCGATCACCTTCTGGTTCGATCCGATCTCGCCCTATGCCTACCTGGCCTTCGAGCGGCTGCCGCAGGCGCTCGAGGGGTGTTCCTATGCGGTCGAGTACCGGCCGGTGCTGCTGGCCGGGCTGCTGAAGCACTGGGGCCAGCGCGGGCCGGTCGAGATCGCACCGAAGCGCGACTGGACCTACCGCCAGGTGCAGTGGCTGGCGCACCAGCAGGGCAGCGAGCTCGCACTGCCGGCCGCGCACCCCTTCAATCCGCTGCCGCTGCTGCGCCTGCTGGTGGCCTGCGGCCGCGACGGACGGCCCAACCGCTGGCAGTGCGAGGCGGTGCTGCACCATGTCTGGCGGGGGGGCGCACCGGCCGACGATCCGCAGCGCCTCGCCGAGCTTGCCGCACGCCTCGCACCCCCGCGCGATCCGCAGGCGGCCGAGGTCAAGGAGGCCCTGCGCTGCGCCACCGACGAGGCGATCGCGCGCGGCGTGTTCGGCGTGCCGACGCTGGAGCTGCCGGCCCGCGCGGCCGGCGCCGCGCCGCAATGCTTCTGGGGGCTCGATGCGCTGCCGATGCTGCGCGCGGCCCTCGATGGCGACCCCTGGTTCGAGGGGGCGCCCTGGCAGGCCCCGCTGCCCGCTGGCGACGCGCCCGGCCCGCGCTGAGCGCCGTTGACATTTCCCACCCGGGCGCGCAACGTAGCCGCACTGGCCCGGAGCGTGTAAGCCTGCGTTGGTTTCGCGTCATGTCCGGTTCAGGCTGTCGCCCAAGAATGAGGCCAGCCGTCGTGCGGCCCTTACAAGACTAAGGAGATGACATGCAAACCGACCTGGCGCACAAGATAGCCAGCCACCCCCGCTACCAGGAGCTCAAGGCCAGGCGCTCGAGCTTCGGCTGGCGGCTCACGCTGGCGATGCTGGCCGTGTATTACGGCTTCATCCTGCTGGTGGCCTTCGACAAGCCCTTCCTCGCGACACGTCTCGGAGACGGAGTCATGACGATCGGCATGCCGATCGGTCTGGGCGTCATCGTGTTCACGATCGTGATCACGGTCTTCTACGTGCGGCGCGCGAACGACGAGTTCGACCGCCTGTCCGACGAAATCAACCAGGCGGTGCTGAAATGAGCCACCCGAGCAGCTCCCTCACCCCCGTGCGCGCGATCCTGGCGCTGGCCTTGCTGGCCGGCGTGTGCGGCCTCGCGCAGGCCGCCGGCGCCGATCTCGGCCAGGCCCAGAAGCAGGCGACCAACTGGACGGCCATCGGCATGTTCGGCGTGTTCGTCGTCTTCACGCTGTTCATCACCAAGTGGGCGGCCTCGCGCACCAAGAGCGCGGCGGACTTCTACACCGCCGGTGGGGGCATCACCGGTTTCCAGAATGGCCTGGCGATCGCCGGCGACTACATGTCGGCGGCGTCCTTCCTCGGCATCTCGGCCGCGGTGATGGTCGGTGGCTTCGACGGGCTGATCTATTCGATCGGCTTCCTGGTCGGCTGGCCGGTCGTGACCTTCCTGCTCGCCGAGCGGCTGCGCAATCTCGGCAAGTTCACCTTCGCCGACGTCGCCGCCTTCCGCTTCTCGCAGACGCCGGTGCGCATGTTCGCGGCCAGCGGCACGCTGGTGGTCGTGGCCTTCTACCTGATCGCGCAGATGGTCGGCGCCGGCCAGCTGATCAAGCTGCTGTTCGGCCTCGAGTACTGGATCGCGGTGGTGATCGTCGGCGGCCTGATGATGGTCTACGTGCTGTTCGGCGGCATGACCGCGACGACCTGGGTGCAGATCATCAAGGCCATCTTGCTGCTCGGTGGCGCGACCTTCATGGCCTTCATGGTGCTGTGGAACTTCGGCTTCAGCCCCGAGGCCATGTTCGCGAAGGCGGTCGAGGTCAAGACCGGGCTGGCCGCGGCGGCCGGCAAGACGCCCGAGGAGGCGGCTGCGGCCGGCTTCTCGATCATGGGGCCGGGCGGCTTCATCAAGGACCCGATCTCGGCGGTCAGCTTCGGCATGGCGCTGATGTTCGGCACCGCCGGCCTGCCGCACATCCTGATGCGCTTCTTCACCGTGCCCAACGCGAAGGAGGCGCGCAAGTCGGTCGGCTGGGCCACCGCCTGGATCGGCTACTTCTACATCCTGACCTTCATCATCGGCTTCGGCGCGATCACCTTCGTGCTGACCAACCCCGACTTCCTCGACGCCAAGGGCGCGCTGAAGGGCGGCGGCAACATGGCGGCGATCCACCTCGCCAACGCGGTCGGCGGCAACGTCTTCCTCGGCTTCATCTCGGCGGTGGCCTTCGCGACCATCCTCGCGGTGGTCGCCGGGCTGACGCTGTCGGGGGCCTCGGCCGTCTCGCATGACCTGTACGCCACCGTCATCAAGAAGGGCAAGGCCGACAGCGCGGCCGAGCTGAAGGTGTCGCGCCTGACGACCGTCGCGCTCGGCGTCGTCGCCGTGGTGCTGGGCATCGCGTTCGAGAAGCAGAACATCGCCTTCATGGTGTCGCTGGCCTTCGCGATCGCCGCCTCGGCCAACTTCCCGGTGCTGCTGATGTCGGTGCTGTGGAAGGGCTGCACGACGCGCGGCGTGGTGATCGGCGGCTTCCTCGGCCTGATCTCGTCGGTCGGGCTGACGGTGGTGTCGCCGGCGGTGTGGGAGGCCACGCTCGGCAACCCGAAGGGTTCGGCGCTGTTCCCCTACGCCTCGCCGGCGCTGTTCTCGATGACGATCGGCTTCGTCGGCATCTGGCTGTTCTCGATCCTCGACTCGAGCGCGCGGGGCCGCCAGGACCGCGACGGCTTCCTGGCCCAGCAGGTGCGTTCCGAGACCGGCATCGGCGCGGCGGGCGCCTCGGGTCACTGATCCGGCGGTGCGTCCACGCCACGGGGCCGCAGGCGCGACGTCTGCGGCCCCGTGTCACATTGCGGGCATGAGCTGCCGCCTCACGGCCACCGATGACGCCGAAGCGCAGGTCCTCGAGCAGCGGCTCGCGGCCGCGCCGTCGGAGGCCGCGCTGCGCGAGGACGCGACGCGCATCGACCCCATCCTCGTGCGCCTGCTCGGCGAGGGGGTGCCGATCGAGCGCATCGCCGCGACCGCCGGCGCGCTCAACACCCGGCTGATCGCGCGGCTGTGGGCGCTGCTCGCGCCCGCGGCGCTGATCGAGGCGAGCTGCCTGCTGGTGATGGGCAGCGAGGGCCGCGGCGAGCAGATCCTCAAGACCGACCAGGACAACGCGCTGCTGCTGCGCGACGGGCTGGACTGGCCCGGCCTCGAGGCGCTGGCGCAGCGCTTCAGCGCCGCGCTGAGCGGCTTCGGCTATCCGCCTTGTCCGGGCGGGGTGATGCTGAGCAACCCGCTGTGGCGCCAGCCGCTGGCGGACTTTCGCGACGCGATCCGCTCGTGGATCTACGCCGGTGACCGCGAGGGCCCGCTGCGCCTGGCGATCTTCTTCGACGCCGCCGCGGTCGCCGGCGATGCCGCGCTGCTGGCGCAGGCGCGCGAGCACCTCGACCGCGTGTTCGCCGGGCAGGAGGTCTACCTCGCGCGCTTCGCCGCCGCGGCCGATGCCTTCGACGCACCGGGCCACTGGTTCACGCGGCTGCTGACGCGCCGTGACGAGCAGCCGATCGACCTGAAGAAGCTCGGCACCTTCCCGATCGTGCACGGCGCGCGCGCGCTGTCGCTGCAGTACGGCGTGCGCGCGGTCGGCACTGCCGAGCGGCTGCAGGCGCTGGCCGCGCTCGGCCGGCTCGACGCGGCGCTGGCGGGCGAGCTGATCGGCGCGCTGCACGTGCTGATGCGGCTGCGCTTCATCCACCAGCTGCGCCAGCGCGCCGCCGGTGCGAGGCCGGGCAACGAGGTGCGCGCGGCGGACCTGGCGCCCGGCGAGCGCGAGCCGCTGCGCGCGGCGCTGGCGGTGGTGCTGCGCTTTCGCCAGATGCTGCGCCACCACTTCCGGCTGGGGGTGCTGTGAGGCGCGCGCCGACCGCCGCCCGGCTCGTCGCGCTGTTCGCCGCCGGCGTGCTGGTCTTCGACTTTCCGCTGCTCGAGCTCTGGCTCGGCCACCCGCTGCGGCTGTTCGCCGGCTGGGCGCTGCTGGTCGCGGTGCTCGCCTGGCTGATGGAAGCGGAGGCCGGGGATGACTGAGGTGCTGGCCACCCCCGTCGTCATCGCCGCCGCCTTCGCCTACCTGGCGGCGCTGTTCGCCGTCGCGGCCTGGGCCGACCGGCGCGCGCGCGCCGGTCGCTCGGTGATCGGCAACGCCTGGGTCTACGCGCTCTCGATGGGCGTGTACTGCTCGGCCTGGACCTACTTCGGCAGCGTCGGCCGCGCGGCCTCCGGCGGGCTGTGGTTCCTGCCGATCTACCTGGGTCCGACGCTGGCGATGGTGCTGGCCTGGCTGGTGCTGCGCAAGATGGTGCGCATCGCGCGCGCCTACCGCATCACCTCGATCGCCGACTTCATCGCCAGCCGCTACGGCAAGAGCCGGGTGCTGGCCGGCGCGGTGACGCTGCTCGCGCTGGTCGGCGTCGTGCCCTATGTCGCGCTGCAGCTCAAGGCGATTGCGAGCGGCTACGCGGTGATGAGCGGCACCGGCGGCGCGCATGCTGGCGCCTGGTGGAGCGACAGCACCCTCTACATCGCGCTGCTGCTGGCCGCCTTCACGGTCGCCTTCGGCACCCGCCAGCTCGACAACGCCGAGCGCCACGAGGGCATGGTCGCGGCGATCGCGGCCGAGTCGCTGGTCAAGCTGCTCGCCTTCGTCGCCGTCGGCGTGTTCGTCACCTGGGGGCTGCACGGCGGGCCGGGTGCGCTCTGGGCGCGTGCGCAGGCGGTCCCCGAGATCGCCCGCGTGCTGGCCCCGCCCGCCGGCGGCTTCGCCCACGCGCAGTGGTTCGCGCTGCTGCTGCTGGCCGGCCTGTCGGTGCTGCTGCTGCCGCGCCAGTTCCAGGTCATGGTGGTCGAGAACGTCGACGAGCGCCATGTGCGGCGCGCCGCCTGGGCCTTCCCGGCCTACCTGCTGGCGATCAACGTCTTCGTGCTGCCGATCGCGCTCGGCGGGCTGCTGTACTTCGGCCCCGGCCGGGGCGACGCCGAGACCTTCGTGCTGACGCTGCCGCTGGCTGCCGGCGCCGAGGGGCTGGCGCTGGTGGCCTTCATCGGCGGGCTGTCGGCGGCCACCGGCATGGTGATCGTCGAGGCGATCGCCGTCTCGACCATGGTCTGCAACGACCTGCTGCTGCCCTGGCTGCTGCGCCACCGCGCGCTGGCCGGGCGCGAGATGACCGGGCTGCTGCTGGGCATCCGCCGCGCGGTGATCGTCGCGCTGCTGCTGCTCGGCTACGTCTACTACCGCGTCGCCGGCGAGGCCTATGCGCTGGTCAGCATCGGGCTGATCAGCTTCGCCGCGGTCGCGCAGTTCGCGCCGGCGCTGCTGGGTGGCATGTACTGGAAGGGCGGCACGCGCGCCGGCGCGCTGGCCGGGCTCGCGGCCGGCGCGGCGCTGTGGGCCTACACGCTGATGCTGCCCTCGATCGCCAAGTCCGGCTGGCTCGACGCCGGCTTCGTGCACGCGGGCCCGTTCGGGCTGGCCTGGCTGCGGCCCGAGCGGCTGTTCGGCCTCGGCGCGCTCGACCCGCTGAGCCATGCGCTGTTCTGGAGCCTGCTGCTCAACGCCGGTCTCTATGTCGCGGTCTCGCTGTGGCGTCCGCCGGCGGCGCGCGAGGCCGCCCAGGCGCTGCAATTCGTCGAGGTCTTCGAGCGCGAGGCCGCCGGGCGCGTGTTCTGGCGCGGCCGCGCCCGCGTCGCCGACCTGCTCGCGCTGCTCGGCCGCTTCCTCGGCGCCGAGCGCGCGCGCGCGCTGTTCGAGGGCTATGCGCGGCGCGCCGGCCGCCGCAGCCTGGACGACCTGGTGGCCGATGCGCCGCTGGTGCAGTTCGCCGAGACCCAGCTGGCCGGCGCGATCGGCAGCGCCTCGGCGCGGGTGATGGTCGCCTCGGTCGCCGAGGAGGAGACGCTGGGCCTCGACGACGTGGTGCGCATCGTCGACGAGGCCTCGGCCTTGCGGCAGGTCAACGAGCGCCTGCGCGGCCTCGATAAGCTCAAGGACGATTTCGTCTCCTCGGTCAGCCACGAATTGCGCACGCCCCTGACCTCGATCCGCGCGCTGACCGAGCTGATGCGCGATGAGCCGCAGATGGACGCCGCCGAGCGCGAGCGCTTCCTCGGCCTCGTGATCGGCGAGACCGAGCGGCTGTCGCGGCTGGTCAACCAGGTGCTTGACCTCGCGAAGTTCGAGTCCGGCCACGCCGAGTGGCGCAGCGAGGCGGTCGACCTGCGCGCGCTGCTGCAGCGTGCCGCCGCGACCACCGCCGAGCTGTTCCGCGAGCGCGGCGCGACGCTGCTGCTCTCGCTGCCCGAGAGCGTGCCGCCGCTGCGCGCCGACGCCGACCGGCTGCTGCAGGTCGTGATCAACCTGCTGTCGAATGCGGCCAAGTTCGTGCCGGCGGGTCGCGGTCGCGTCGAGCTGCGCCTGAGCGCCGACGCGCAGGGCGTCAGCGTCGAGGTCGAGGACAACGGCCCGGGCGTGCCGCCGGAGCAGCAGCAGCTGGTGTTCGAGAAATTCCGCCAGGGCGGCGCGGCCGACCAGCGCCCCGCGGGCACCGGCCTGGGCTTGCCGATCAGCCGCCAGATCGTCGAGCATTTCGGCGGGCGGCTGTGGCTGCGCTCGCCGCCGGGGCGGGGGGCCTGCTTCGGCTTCAGCCTGCCGTGGCGTGCCGCCGAGGAGACGAAGACATGAGCAAGCGCGTGCTGGTCGCCGACGACGAGCCGAACATCCTGATCTCGCTGGAGTTCCTGATGAAGCGCGAGGGCTGGCAGGTCAGCGTCGCGCGCGACGGCATCGCCGCGCTCGAGGCGATCCGCCGCGAGCGGCCCGACTTGGTGCTGCTCGACGTGATGATGCCGGGCAAGACCGGCTACGAGGTCTGCGCCGCGGTGCGCGCCGACGAGGCGCTGGCCAGCGTCAAGATCCTGATGCTGACCGCCAAGGGCCGCGACACCGATGCCGCCCAGGGCCTGGGCGTCGGCGCCGACGCCTACATGACCAAGCCCTTCTCCACCCAGGCGCTGGCCGCGCGCGTGCGCGAGCTGCTCGGGGCCGGCGGATGAGGCCGGACGCGCGCGAGCTCGCCGCCGCGCTGCTGCCCGGCGCGGCCTTCGGGCTGCTGCTCGCGGGCGCGGCCGCGCTGCTGGCCGCGACGCTCGAGCCCGCCGAGCGCGCCGCGTTCGCGGCGCTGCTCGAGCCGCGGCTCGCGCTGCTCGTGATGCTGTGGCTGCTCGCCGCGCTGGCCGGCGGCGTGGCGCTGCTGCGCGCCTGGCGGCATTTCGGCGCCGCGCCCGGCCGGCTGGCCGAGCAGCTGCAGGTGCTGCTGGCCAGCGGGGCCGACCGCGCGCTGCCCGAGGACGGCAGCGCCGGCGCGCGCGCACTCGCCGCCGGCGTCAACGCGCTGGTGCGCCAGCGCGCCGCGCTGCGCGCCGACATCGACGCCAAGGTGCGCGAGGCCAGTCGCGAGGTCGAGCAGGAGCGCAGCCGCCTGGCCGCGCTGATGGCCGAGCTGACGCAAAGCGTCGTCGTCTGCAACCTCGACGGCCGCATCCTGCTGTTCAACGCCCGTGCGCGGCTGCAGTTCCGTGCGCTCGCCGAGGGTCGCACGCTCGGCGGCGCCGAGCCGCTGGCGCTGGGCCGCTCGATCTACGCCGCGCTCGATCGCAAGCTGGTCGCGCACGCGCTCGAGCAGGTGCAGCAGCGCCTGCAGCGCGGCGTGCCGCACCCCTCGACCCAGTTCGTCACCGCCAGCCGCGGCGGCCAGCTGCTGCGCGTGCAGCTCGCGCCGGTGCGCGCGCCCGAGGGCGAGCGCGGCAGCCCGCTGGCCGGCTTCGTGCTGATGCTCGACAACATCACGCGCGACTTCGCGCAGGAGTCGCAGCGCGACCGCATGCTTGAGGCGCTGACCGAGGCCAGCCGCGCCTCGCTCGGCAACCTGCAGGCGGCCGTCGAGCTGCTCGAGATGCCCGATCTCGACGCCGCGACGCGCGATCGCTTCCAGGGCGTGGTGCGCGACGAGGCCGGCGCGATGGCGCGGCGCATCGAGGAGCTGGCCCAGCACACGACGCAGACGCTGCGCAGCCGCTGGCCGCTGGAGGACATGCGCGGCGCCGACCTGGTCGCCGCCGCGCAGCGCCGCATCGAGGCCGCCTGCGGCTGCCGCACCGACGCGACGGAGGTGGATGCGACGCTGTGGCTCAAGGTCGACAGCTATTCGCTGATCCAGGCGCTCGCGGCGCTGGCCGCGCGGCTGGTCGAGGACTACGGCGTCAAGCTGCTGCAGCTGCGCCTGCAGCCGGCGGGCGCGCGCGCGCAGCTCGACTTGCTGTGGTTCGGCCCCGGCCTGAGCAACGAGACCGTGGTGGCCTGGGAGCTCGAGCCGCTGCGCGTCGGCGCCGAGGCCAGCGCGCTGACGCTGCGCGACGTGATCGAGCGCCACGGCGCGGCCTTCTGGTTCGAGCGCGAGCGGCAGCGCCACGCGGCCTTCTTCCGCTTCCTGCTGCCGCTGGCAAGCGGGGCCGCCGAGCCGCTCGACACCGGGCTGCTCGGGCACAGCGACAGCCGCCCGGAGTTCTACGACTTCGACCTGTTCGACGCGCCGGCGCCGGCGCGCGAGCTGGCCGAGCGGCGCCTGGCCGAGCTCAGCTACACCGTGTTCGACACCGAGACCACCGGGCTCGACCCGTCCGGCGGCGACGAGATCCTGCAGATCGGCGCGACCCGCATCGTCGCCGGCAAGCTGCGGCGGCAGGACTGCTTCGAGCAGCTGGTCGATCCGCAGCGCCCGATCCCGGCCGCCTCGATCCCGATCCACGGCATCGAGCCGGCGATGGTGGCCGGCCAGCCGACCATCGCCGAGGTGCTGCCGGCCTTCCATGCCTACGCACAGGACACCGTGCTGGTCGCGCACAACGCCGCCTTCGACATGCGCTTCCTGCAGCTCAAGGAGGCGGCGAGCGGCGTGCGCTTCGAGCAGCCGGTGCTCGACACGCTGCTGCTGTCGGCGCTGGTCCATCCGCAGCAGGACTCGCACCGGCTCGAGGCGATCGCCGAGCGCCTGGGCGTGCCGGTGCTGGGCCGCCACACCGCGCTCGGCGACGCGATGCTGACCGCCGAGGCCTTCCTGCTGATGATCCCGCTGCTCGAGGCGCAGGGCATCGTCACGCTCGGCCAGGCGCTCGAGGCCTCGCAGCGCAGCTACTACGCGCGCCTGAGCTACTGAGCCGCCCCATGAGCTCCGCCCCGCGCTCCGCGCCTGCGCTCGCCTCGGCCACGCTCGCGGCGGCGCTGCGCGAGTCGCTGTGCCGCCACGTGCCGTTCGCGCAGATGGCGCCCGAGCATGTCGATCGCTTCCTTGCCCAGGCCAGCGAGGTCTACTTCGCCCCCGACGAGGTGGTGCTCCAGCCCTCGGACGGGCCGGTGGCCGCGCTCTACTTCATCCGCGAGGGGGCCGTCACCGGCAGCCGCAGCGCGACCGAGCTCTACCTCGGCAGCTTCCAGTACGAGCGCGGCGACCTGTTCCCGGTCGCGGCGCTGATGGCCGAGCGCGCCGTCACCGCCACCTACACCGCGACGCGCGACACCTTCTGCCTCGCGCTGCCGAAGGCCGCGGTGGCCGAGCTGGCCGCGATCAGCCCGCCCTTCGCCGACCTGCTGAACCGGCGCATGCTGAACTTCATCGACGCCTCGCGGCGCGCGGTGCAGCAGGCGCATGCGTCGAACGCGCTGGCCCAGCAGTCGCTCGAGCGCCGCCTCGGCGAGATCGCGACCCAGGCGCCGGTCGCCTGCGCGCCCGAGACGCCGATCGGCGAGGCCCTGCGCGTGATGCACGAACGGCATGTCGGCTCGATGCTGGTCACCGACGCCGGCGGCGTGCCGCTGGGCATCCTGACGCGCCACGACGTGCTGGACCGCATCGCGCTGCCGCAGTGCCCGCTCGCCACGCCGATCGGCGTGGTGATGAGCGCGCCGGTGCGCACGCTGACGGTCGACGACAGCGCCCACGACGCGGCGCTGCTGATGTCGCGCCATGGGCTGCGGCACGTGCCGGTGACGCGCGCGGGCCGCGCGGTCGGCATCGTCACCGAGCGCGACCTGTACGCGATCCAGCGGCGCTCGGTCCGGCAGCTCGGCGCCGCGATCCGCGCCGCCCGCGATGTCGCCGCGCTGCCGGCGGTCGCCGCCGAGCTGCGCCGCTTCGCCGCGACGCTGCTCGCCCAGGGCGTGCAGGCCCGCCAGCTCACCGAGCTGATCAGCCATCTCAACGATTTGCTGACCGGCCGCCTCGTCGAGCTGGTCGCCGCCGAGCAGGGCCGCGACCTGGGCCAGGCCTGCTGGCTCGCCTTCGGCTCCGAAGGGCGCTCCGAGCAGACCATCGCGACCGACCAGGACAACGGCCTGATCTTCGCGAGCGAGGACCCCGAGCGTGACCGTCCCGCCTGGCTGGTCTTCGGCCGCGCCGTCAACGCGGCGCTCGACGCCTGCGGCTACCCGCTGTGCAAGGGCGGCATCATGGCCGGCCAGCCGGACTGCTGCCTCACGCCGGCGGAGTGGCAGGCGCGCTTCGCGCACTGGATCGAGCACGGCGCGCCCGAGGACCTGCTGGCCGCGAGCATCTTCTTCGACCTGCGCCCGCTGGCCGGCGCGACCGCGCTGGCCGCGCCGCTGCGCGACTTCATCGACCGGCGCGCCGCCGAGCTGCCGCGCTTTTGCCGCCAGCTCGCCGAGGACGTGCTGCGCCTGGGCGCGCCGCTGAACTGGCTCGGGCAGGTCGACACGCGCGAGTTCGGCGGTGCGGCGGCGCTCGACCTGAAGCTGCACGGCACCGCGATCTTCGTCGGCGTTGCGCGACTGCGCGCGCTCGAGCGCGGCCTGCCCGAGGTCGGCACGCGGCGGCGCTTCGAGGCACTGGCGCGCGCACAGGGCCTGCCCGAGCGGGACTGCGAGGCCTGGTGCGCGGCCTTCGAGTTCCTGCAGATGCTGCGCCTGCGGGTGCAGCTCGAGGGCCTGGGGCCGACCGGGGGCGGCCCCAACCTGCTGCGCGTCGACGCGCTCAACGATCTCGACCGGCGCATCCTGAAGGAGTCGCTGCGCGTCGCCCGGCGGCTGCAGCAGCGCGTCGAACTCGACTACCTGCGGTGACATGGCCCACCCCCGTTGCGGCTGCGCCAGTCCACGGCCTCGCAGAGCTCGGCCGGTTCGTGAGGCGTTCGGGCCGGCGCCGGCAGGCCCTCTCGTCCGCACTCACCCCCCTCGAGGGGGCGATGCCATCGGCCCGGCGGAGCCGGCGCCTCGGCGTCTGCGGGGTGGGACGAGGCCGGGCGAGCAGCCCCGGCCCGCGGTGACGAGCCGTCGATGAGCTGGTTGGCCCGCTGGCGCGCGCTCTGGCAGGGCCCGTCGCTCGGTGACTTCGACGACGCGCGCTGGGTGGTCGTCGACGTCGAGGCCAGCGGGCTGGACGCCAAGCACGACCGGCTGCTGGCGATCGCGGCGGTGGCCGTGCACTTCGACGCGAAGCGCCGGCCGCGCATCGTGCTCGGCGACGGCTTCGAGGTGCTGCTCAGGCAGGATGCCCGCGCTCCGGTCGACAAGGCCAACATCCTGCTGCACGGCATCGGCGTCGGCGCGCAGCGCGCCGGGGTCGAGCCGGCGCTCGCGCTGGCGCGCTGGCGCGACTGGCTCGGCCGCTCGCCGCTGGTGGCCTACCACAGCGCCTTCGACGCGACGCTGATCGACCGCGCCGCGCGCGATCACCTCGGCGCCGCGCTGCCCAACCCCTGGCTGGACCTGGAGCCGCTGGCCGCGGTGCTGCACGCCGACCCGCAGCGCCGCCCGCTCGACCACTGGCTGGCGCGCCACGGCATCGCCTGCCTGGCGCGCCACAACGCCGCGGCCGACACGCTGGCCACGGCGCAGCTGCTGCTCGCGCTGTGGCCCGGGGTGGCGCGCCGCTGCGACGGCGGCTTCGCGGCGGTGGCGGACTTGACCGAGGGGCAGCGCTTCATTCCGGGGCGGCGCTAGGCAAAGACCCGCGTCGGCGCGCCGGGGCGAGGCTTCCTAGAATCTTTGCCCTCACCCCAGGGGACCCCATGGCGAACGGCAGCAAAGGCGCCGGCCTGATCCGCATCCGCGGCGCGCGCCAGCACAACCTGAAGAACCTCGACCTCGACATCGCGACCGGCGAGTTGACGGTCGTCACGGGGCCCAGCGGTTCGGGCAAGTCCAGCCTGGTGTTCGACACGCTGTACGCCGAGGGGCAGCGCCGCTACGTCGAGACCTTCAGCGCCTATGCGCGCCAGTTCCTCGACCGCATGGACCGCCCGGCGGTCGACCACGTGGAGGGGGTGCCGCCGGCCATCGCGATCGACCAGACGAATCCGGTGCGCACCAGCCGCAGCACGGTCGGCACGATGACCGAGCTGAACGACCACCTGAAGCTGCTGTTCGCGCGGGCGGCGCAGCTGTTCGACCAGGTCACCGCCAAGCCGGTGCGCGAGGACGACCCGGAGTCGATCTACGCCGAGCTGCGCAAGCGCGCAGCGCCGGGCCAGCGCCTGGTCGTGACCTTCCCGGTCGAGCTGCCGGCCGGCACCAGCGACGAGCAGATCGAGCAGTGGCTCGCCGCCAGCGGCTACACCCGCGTGCAGGCCAAGCGCGAGCTGGCGACGCCGACCGGGCCGCGCACGCTGCTCGACGTGGTGGCCGACCGCTTCAAGCTCGACGGCACCGAGAAGTCGCGCGTCGCCGAGGCGCTGGAAGTCGCGCTGAAGCGCGGCAGCGGGCGCGTCAACGTCTACGCCCTGCAGGAAGAGGACGAGCCGGAGCTGTGGCGCTTCAGCCAGGGCCTGCACAGCCCCGACAGCGACACCCGCTACAGCCACCCGCAGCCGGCGATGTTCTCGTTCAACTCGGCCTACGGCGCCTGCGAGACCTGCCGCGGCTTCGGCCGCGTGATCGGCGTGGACTGGGGCCTGGTGATCCCCGATCACCGCAAGACCCTGCGCGGCGGCGCGATCAAGCCGCTGCAGACGCCCGCCTGGAAGGAATGCCAGGACGACCTGCTGAACTACGCCGGCGAGGCCGGCATCCCGCGCGACACCGCCTGGTCGCAGCTCTCGCAGGCGCAGCGCGACTGGGTCATCGAGGGCACGCCGAACTGGAAGGGCAACTGGAACAAGCAGTGGTACGGCATCCGCCGCTTCTTCGAGTACCTGGAGAGCAAGGCGTACAAGATGCACATCCGCGTGCTCCTGTCGAAGTACCGCAGCTACACCGAATGCCCCACCTGCCGCGGCGCGCGGCTGAAGACCGAGGCGCTGCTGTGGCGCCTCGGCGACAAGAAGGGCGCCGACGCGGTGCTGCCGCCCGCGCAGCGCTTCATGCCGGTCGGCGTGGCCTGGAGCCGGGAGCAGCTCGAGGCCTTCCCGGGCC
>DATMJX010000252.1:0-2423 GCA_035553715.1 Methylibium sp. | reverse complement strand
GCGATGATCGGGATCGAGTTGGCCGCGATGGCCAGCGGCAGCAGCGCATCGCGGGCGGTTATCCAGCGCGCGGTGGCAAAGGCCACGACGATGCCCGCCAAGGTGCCGATGGCCAGCCCGCCGAGCGCCTCGAAGTAAGTGCTCGCCGCCGCGCGCAGGAGCAGCTCCGAGCTGTCGCCGAAGGCGCCGCCGATGACCGACGGCGCGGGCAGCACGCGCCGTCCGGGCCCGGCCGTCAGCAGCTCCCAGATGACCACGCCCCCGAAGAGGACGACCAGCGCGGGCAGGTACTCGCGCAGGCGCTGGCCGAGCGCTGCCGCCGAAGAGCCGCCGCGGCGCGGCGGCGCGGCTGACGCCTGGGCGCTCACCCGATGCCGCCCTCGGCGCGGGTCCGGCTCGAGACGGCGACCTCGGCGGCGGCCTCGGGCAGCCGGCCCCGGAGCGCCTCGCGCACGACCGTCACCAGCTCGTAGTAGCGATCGCTCTCGCGCGTCTGCTCGTCACGCGGCTGGGGCAGGTCGACATCGACGACGGTCGTGATGCGACCCGGCCGGGCACTCATCACCACCACCCGCGAGGAGAGGAAGACCGCCTCGGGGATCGAGTGGGTGACGAAGAGGATCGTCGTGCCCGTCGCCGCCCAGATGCGCAGCACCTCGGCGTTGAGTCGCTCGCGGGTCATCTCGTCGAGCGCGCCGAATGGCTCGTCCATCAGCAGCAGCGCCGGCTCGAAGCAGAGCGCGCGGGCGATCGCCGCGCGCTGCTGCATGCCGCCACTCAGCTGGTGCGGATAGTGGCGCTTGAAGCCCTCCAGCTCGACCAGGCGGAGCATCTCGTCGACCCGCCGCTCGCGCTCGGCAGCCGGCACGCCCATCACCTCGAGCGGCAGACGGACATTGGCCTCGACCGTGCGCCAGTCGAACAGCACCGGTGCCTGGAAGACCATCCCGTAGTCGCGGTCGAGCCGCGCCCGGTGGGCCGACTTGCCGTTGACCTCGACCTCGCCCGCGCTCGGCGCGATCAGGTCGCCGACGATGCGCAGCAGCGTCGACTTGCCGCAGCCCGACGGGCCGATGAGCGAGATGAACTCGCCCGGCTGGATGGCCAGGTCGATGCCCTCCAGCGCAACCGTCGTGCCACCGCCGCGCACGGCGAACCTCTTGTCGACGCCGGACAGTCGCACCGCCGGCTGTGGCTTGACCTCGCTCATCCCGTCGGTCACTCCCGTGCTGCTCATGCCTCGATGCGCTGCCTTCCGCGGAGCACCCATCCCTCGGCCAGGCGGACGAGCGCGAAGAAGCCGATGCCGAGCAGCGAGGCGATCAGGATCGTCGCCCACAGCTTCTCGGGGCCGGTGATGTACTGCTGGTTGAAGTTGATGATCGCCCGGCCGAGCCCCTCCGGCACGCCACCCGGCCCCTCGCCGATGATCGCCCCGACGATGCTCGCCGTGGCGGCGATCTTGAGCGCCGTGAACAGGTAGGGCACCGAGGCCGGCAGGCGCACCTTCCAGAAGATCTCGCGCCGCGATGCCGCGTAGGAGCGCATCAGCTCGAGCGCGCGCGGATCGGGCGAGCGCAGGCCGCGCATCGCCGCGATGGTCACCGGGAAGAAGGTCAGGTAGGTGGCGATGATCACCACCGCCACCACGCCGCGCCCGAAGCCGACGACGATGATCGGCGCCAGGGCCACGATCGGGATGGCCTGGCTGGCGATGACATAGGGCACGAAGGCGCGCTCGGCCAGCCGAGAGTGGACGAACGCGGAGGCGAGCCCGATGCCGATCAGCGTGCCCAGCGCGAAGCCGATCGCGGCCTCGCGCCAGGTGTACAGCGCGGCGCCGACCAGGAACTGGCCGAGCGACTGGCTCTGGCCGCGCTGCACCGGCTGGAACAGCGCGCCGATGATGTCCCACAGGTGGGGCAGCTGGATGTCGCTCAGCTGGGCGATGCGCAGCGGCGGGTTGTGGTGGAGCGGGAAGCCCAGGCCAAGGAAGCTGTCGTAGCGCCACGGATCGCCGCCGATGGCCTTGGCCACCTCCCACAGCACCCCGATCAGCAGCAGCAGCAGCCCGACGGCCGCCGCGCTGCGCAGGTAGGCACGCCGCCGGGCGACACCGGCGACCCCGACGCTGGCCGCGCTTGACTGGCGCTCGGTCTCGGCTGGCAGGTCCCTCATCTGGCGCAACTCTAGCGTGCACGGCGGAGCGGCCGGGCAGGGCGCCGGCGTGGCGCCGCGGGCAGCTGTCGTCGCTGGTCGGCGCCGGCTGTGCTTGTCAACACGCGGCCTTCACCGGATTGCGCTCACCGGCCCATCGATGGACGGCCTGGACCCGGCGGCGCCCCGTTCGACGAGACCCGCGACCGGAAGAAGCGCTGCCGCGCCGGTTGGACCGCTACGCCGGGGCCCGATCTGCGCCTGGA
>DATMJX010000251.1:0-5300 GCA_035553715.1 Methylibium sp. | reverse complement strand
GGCGCTGTCGGCCAGTGCCGGGCAGCTGGCGCCAGACACGTCGGTGGCGCTGGCAGGCGAGCCCGCGCAGTCGCAGGCCGGAACGCTCGGGCCGGAACTGGCGCTTGCAGCCACCGGCCAGGAGCTCGCCGGCGAGGCCGGAACGCTGGCAGCGCAGTCCGAGCTGGCGCTGGCAGGCGAGGAAGCCACTGCGACCGCCGGCGCGCTCACGCCCGCCGCCTCGATCGCCCTGGACGGGCAGCAGGCGCAGGCCGAGGCGGGCGAGGTTGCACCGCAAGCGTCCATCGCGCTGGCCGGCCAAGAGCTGACCGCGATGCCCGGGACGATCACGCCCGACACGGTGGAAACCGTGACGGTGGCGCTGACCGGGATAGCGATGACGGCCAGCGCAGGCGAGCTGGCCCCGGATGCCTCGGTTGCCATGTCGGGGCAGGCCGCGAGCGTGGAGGCTGGCAGCCTGGGGCAGGAGCGCACGGGCGCGCTCGAGAGCATGCAGGCCGCGCTGGCAGCCGGCAGCGTGGCGCCGGCGCGCACGGTGGCGCTGTCGGGATCCGAGGCCGCCTGCGCGACGGGCGAACTCGCAAGCGCGCGCAGCGCCGCCATGGTCGGCCTGGCATTGACCGCAACCCCGGGCGCGCTGACCCCTGAAATTTCCGTCACCCCGGCCGGCGTGCTGGTGGTGACCTGGCCGGGAACGCTCACCCCGGTCAGCCCGCAGCCCGTGCAGGGCTCGGAGCTCTTTTTCGTGCCGCTGGATCCGGTGTTCGAGGTGGGCGCCGAGGCGCGCTATCGGGTGCCGCTCGACGCGGTCGCATCGGTGCCGCTTGAGCAGTGGCGCTTCACCGCAATGCCGGACCCGGTCGCCACCGTGGCCGGCGACGAATTGATGGAGGTCGACCCAACATGATCGGAACCGTAGGCACCCTGGACAAGCAGCCCGGCGAAACCAAGGTCGCGCGCGTGTCCTTCGCCGACTGGCTGGCCGACCACGGCGACACCATCGCCAGCGTCACGGCCACGCCCAGCAGCAACGCCCTTGTCATCGAGGAGGTCGACCACGCCGCGGGCATCGTCAGCGTGTTCATTTCCGGCGGTGTGCACAAGGGCACCTACAAGGTGACCATCAAGGTCACCACGGCGCGCGCGCCCACGCCGCTGGTCGAAGAGGCCGAGGTGGTGGTGAAGGTCAAGGAGTCCTGACCCGTGGCCATCAGGATCACCAACTTCGGCGGCCTGTACCCGAAGGCCTCGCCGCGGGCGCTTCCCGACGACGGAGCGCAGGAAGCGCGCGACCTGGTGCCCGGCATCCGCGAGTTCCGCCCCATGGGCGAGGACGTGACGGTGGTGGCCAACACCGGCATTCCCAACCCGAAGACCATCTACCGCCTGGCGCGCACCGCGGCCGGCGCCTTCAACACCGACATGACCACCAGCTGGATCGTCAAGGCCGCCGAAATGTCGTTCGTGAAGGCGCAGATCAACAACGACACCACCGAGCGCACGTTCGCGACCTTCGACGACGGCAGCGCCCCGCCCCGGGTGTACGACGCCACCGACCTGGTGACCGGGCGCAGGCTGGGCGTGCCGGCCCCGGGCTCGGCGCCGACGGTGAGCGTGAACGTGACCGACGAGTTCACCACCGACGAGCGCTCCGAACGCATCGAGGCGGCGCAGGCCTATGTGCGCGGCGGCTGCAACCTGGCGGCGCAGCCGCTGTGGCGCGGCTCGCCATCGGCAGATCCGGCCGACTACCGCCCGGGCTTGACGCGCAACGGCTACGTCGATCGCGACTACGTCCCCGGGCTCGATCCCGAGGAGGGCCAGCAGCTGCGGGTGTTTCGCCTGGCCTCCACCGGCGGGGCCAACACCGGCGCCATATCCGACACCTACGACAGCGCGCACGGCGCCGACTACTACCGCTGGGTGCTGGACCCCTCGCTCAAGGGCTTCTACCAGACCTCGCCAGCCAGCGGCTGGCCGTCCTGGGCCGGGACGAATCAGGACCACTGGTGCATCCCGTTCTACGCCTACGGGCTGACCTATGTGCTCAACGAGTCGCTTTTCCGCGCGCACCTGGAGTCCATGGAAAAGCCGGGCGAGGCGGAAGTCACGGACCTGTTCACCTCCGAGCAGATCGACGAGGTGGTCGACCAGGTGCAGGCCATGCTCGATGCGAAGGCGGCGGCGGCGGCGCCGAAGCTGAACGCGCTGCGCGCCGGGGTGGTGACCATGTACTCGCTGCTGGGCTCGGACGGCGCGCACCAGCGCGCGGCCTCGCTGGCTGCCTTCTACGCCAAGAGCGACGTCGTCGCCGAAATCGACACCGCCGTCGCCAACCTCGCCAACGCGCTGTGGGGCATGGCGGTGCAGAACAACGAATACGTACCGTTCACGGGTTACCCATGAGCCTGATCTACGACTCCGGCGTCCGCGCGACGGCCATCGCCAACATCACCGCGGCCATCAACGCGCGGATCACCACGCGCGCCGACGGCAGCAAGGCGCTCGACGTGGCCAGCGTCGTGGCCTGGGCGCGCGCGCAGTTCCACCAGATGTACCTGGACGGCGAAGCCGTGTCCCCCATGTGGTCGGACAACATCAACCCCACGCCCGCCGTGGAGCAGTGCGCCGCGGTCATCGACCCCACGCACTGGCAAAGCCGCCCGGACTGGCCGATCCCGAACAGCTCGCAGGTTTCCGCGCCGGCCGCCAGCGCGGCGGCGGTCGCTGCGCAGCAGGCCACGCTCAAGAACCTGTCGGACCAGATCACGGCCTTCTACTCGACCACCGCGCGCGAAATGTACGAGGTCGTGGACACCTACATGCGCGCCAATATCTACGGCTCCATCCACTCCGGCGTGATCCGCCTGGAGGAGAACCGCGCCTACCTCGTGACCTACGTGACCGACCGCGGCGAGGAAAGCAAGCCCGGGCCTATCTCGGCCATCGTCGAGGTCGACCAGAACGACACCGTGGACATCACCGTGCCTGCGCCGCCGGCCGGGCGCCACATCACGCACTTCAACCTGTACCGCAGCAACTCCACCAACACGCAGGTGGCCGCGCAGCTGGTGCCCAACGATGCCGACGAGAACGGCTGGCCGATCGACACCCTCACGGTGACGGACACGAAGAAAAGCGCCGAGCTGCTCGAGCCGTGCCCGACCTTGCTGTGGGACGAGCCGCCGGAGGATCTTCGCGGCCTGGTGGGCGGCGCCAACGGCGGCATGGCGGGCTTTCGCGGCAACGAGCTGTGCCCGTGCGTGCCCTACGTGCCGTACGCCTTTCCGGTGAGCATGCGCATCACCACCGAATGGCCGATCGTGGGACTCGGCGCCTCGGGCCAGAACTACTTTGTCGGCACACGCGGGCGCCCGTACATCGTGACCGGCGCGGACACGCAATCGCTCATCGCTACCAAGCTGGAGGACGAACAGGCGTGCGTGGCCAAGCGCTCGATCGTCGGCATGGGCGGGGGCTTCCTCTACGCCTCGCCCGACGGGCTGTGCCTGGCCACGCTGGCAGGCGTGCGGGTGCTGACCGAGGAGTGGGGCCTGTTCGATCGCGAGTCGTGGCAGGCGCTCAAGCCCGAGAGCATCGTGGCCGCCGAGAGCGAAGGCTGCTACGTCTTCCGCTGGGACAACGGCTCGGAAAGCGGCATGTACGCGCTGCACCTGGCCAGCCGGCGGCTGATCGAACTCGACAACGTGGGCAGCGCCCTGTACCGCGACGCGGTGACGGACCGCCTGTACCTGGCCGAAGGGCTGGCGATCAAGGCCGTCGGCGCGGCCGCCACGAAGCGCACCGCGGTGTGGAAGACCAAGCTGATCGAGCTGCCCGATCACCAGTCGTTCGCCTGGGTGCAGGCGCAGAGCAACTACGAGAACGACGGCACGGTGACGGTCAAGGTGTACCGCGACGGTGCGCTCGTGCACACGGCCACGCTGGACAGCCGCGAGCCGCAGCGCCTGCCACCGGGCATCAGCAACGAGTGGGAGGTGCAAATCGAGAGCGACTGCCGCATCACCAGCCTGACGCTGGCGGCCAACACGGAAGAATTGAAGGCGTTGTAAGGTGGCCCGCATGCCGAGCAAGCGCACCAACCCGAAGATCACGGCCACCGAGCTGCGCGAGCTGGTGCACTACGACCAAGCGACCGGCGTGTTCACCTGGAAGGTGGACCGGATTGCGCGTACCCCGAACGGCATGGCGCGTGTCAACGCGCGGGCCGGGGACATCATCCGCGGCACACCCATGAAGGGTGAACACCCGTACCTGGTGGTCACAATCCTCGGCAGGGTCTACCTTCTTCACAGGCTGGCGTTCCTGTACGTCACAGGCGAGTGGCCGAAGGCGAACGTCGATCACCGGGACGGCAACTGCGCGAACAACGCCTGGAAGAACCTGCGCGAAGCCGCAGGCTCGATCAACCAGCAGAACCTGCGCGGCGCGATGGCCACCAACAAGGTGGGCCTGCTGGGGGTCACCAAGATCAACCGCCCGGGCGTCGCGAAGCCGTTCAGGGCGAACATCAGGGCCGACGGACGCTTCCACTACCTCGGCGCGTTCCCAACTGCCGAAGAGGCTCACCAAGCCTATCTGGCAGCGAAGCGACGACTTCACGAGGGCTGCACGCTATGACGCGCAACCGCAACCTGCTGGGCACCGCCGGCGTGGCCACCGCGCCGGCCAGGCTGCCGGCCCTGTCGCGCCCGCGCGAAGGCGACTGGGCCAGCCTGCTGCGCTGGATCGACGCGGCCAGCGAGCGGCTGCAGGTGCGCGAGGGCGACCGGCGCAACAAGATGGAGCAGGTGGTCACCCGGCGCGAGCTGGAGGAAACCTACGGCATTCGCCAGGTGGTGACCACCGGAACGAAGGCCGGCACGGTGGCGGTGCAGATGGCCGGCCCGGGCGGCGCAACCGTCAGCCTGAGCGTCGAGCAGTTCGCCGACATGATCCGCAGCACGCGGCTGTACCGCGACCTGATGCGCGCGATCGACGACCCGGAGCGCTTCGACCGCTACGGCGAGCGCGTGCGGGCGCTGCTGCTGCCCGACCTGGGCGAGCTGGCCGCCAAGCAGGGCGCGGCGGTGCGCCAGATCGACATGGCGGTGCAGGAGGCGGGCCAGAGCTTCGCTGCGCGGAAGACGGAAATCACCGCCGCCATCGAGCAGCACGTGGCCGGGATCCGCGAAACGCTGTGGGCCGAGGCGAACAAGACCATCGCGCACGCGGGCAAGGCGCTGCAGCTGACGGCACGGCTCGATGACGTCGACGGCAGCGGCGCGTCGATCGAGGAG
>DATMJX010000250.1:0-5578 GCA_035553715.1 Methylibium sp. | reverse complement strand
GGCTCGCCGCAGCGCGCGGGCCGCGGCCAGCCCGGCGACGCCGCCGCCGACGATCGCCACCGCGCAACGTTGCACGGCCCCCGCGTCGGCGCGCGGCAGCTTGCCGTCGCGCAGCGCATGGCCACGCGCCGCGTCGGCGCCGACCCAGCCGCCGGCGATCGGTGGCACGGCGCGCTCGCAGCCGGCCAGCCAGGGCCAGGCCGCCGAGGCGGCCAGCAGGCGGCGGCGCCTCAGCGCTGGACCTGGCCCCATTCCTCTTCGAAGGTGCTGACCAGGCCCTGGGTGCTGAGCCGGTTGGGTTCGGCGGGCACGCGTGCCATGTCGGGCGGGAAATGGAACAGCGCCGGCAGCCCGTCCGGCGTGAGGAAGCGCAGCCCCCCGGGCAGCGCGCGCGGCATCGCGTAGGGCCGGCGCGCGGCGATCACGAAGCCCCATTCGCCGAAGCTCGGCACGTGCGCGTGGTAGGGCGTCGCGTTCAGGCCGACCGCCTCGACGGTGCTCGCGATGGTCCAGTAGCTCTTGCGCGCGACCAGCGGGGAGGTCGACTGGATCACCGCGTAGCCGCTGGCCGCGAGCCGCTGCGCCAGCAGCGCGTAGAAGCTGGTCGAGTACAGCTTGCCGAGCGCGTGGTTGCTCGGGTCGGGGAAGTCGACCACGATCACGTCCCACAGTGCGTCGTGGCGGTCGAGCCAGCCGAAGGCGTCGTCGTTGACGACGCGGAGCTTGGGCGAGTTCAGCGCGTTGCCGTTCAGCGCGGTCAGCAGCGGCTCGGTGGCGAACAGTCGCGTCATCGCCGGATCGAGGTCGACCAGCGTGATCTGCTCGACCGTCGGGTACCTGAGCAGTTCGCGCACCGCCATGCCGTCGCCGCCACCGAGCACCAGCACGCGCCTGGGCGCGCCCTGCGCGGCCATCACCGGGTGGACCAGGGCCTCGTGGTAGCGGTACTCGTCGCGCGAGTGGAACTGCAGGTTGCCGTTCAGGTAGAGCCGCACACCGCCGGCGCCCGCGGTCACGACCAGGCGCTGGTAGGGCGAGCTGTGGCTGAACACGATGCGCTCGCCGTAGAAGCGGTCCTCGGCCCAGGTGGTCAGCCGGTCCGCGCCCGCGAAGGCGCCCACGAGCGCGGCGATCACGAGCGCGCAGGCCGTCGCATGCGCACGCCAGGCGCGCAGCTCGGCGCGGAACAGCCACAGCGCCCACACCGCGACCGCCGCGTTCAGCAGCCCGAACAGCAGCCCGGTGCGCACCAGCCCGAGCTGCGGCACCAGCAGCAGCGGGAAGGCGACCGACACCGCCAGCGCGCCGAGGTAGTCGAAGGTCAGCACCTGCGAGACCAGCTCCTTGAGCGCGTAGCGCGCGCTGAAATGGCGCTTGAGGATGCGCATCACCAGCGGGATCTCGAGCCCGACCAGGAGGCCGACGACGAGCACGAGGCCGTAGAGCAGCACCCGAAACGGCGCGGCAGCCCCCGCCGGCAGCAGGCCGTGCGCGATGAACAACGCCGCCGGCAGCAGGCCGCCGATGAAGCCGACCAGCAGCTCGATGCGCAGGAAGTTCGCGACCAGCTGGCGCTCGATGTGGCGCGACAGCCAGGAGCCGATGCCCATCGCGAACAGGTAGGCGCCGATCACGGTGCTGAACTGCAGCACCGAGTCGCCGAGCAGGTAGCTCGCCAGCGCGCCGGCCGCGAGCTCGTAGACCAGGCCGCAGGCCGCGACGACGAAGACCGAGACCAGCAGCGCCAGCTCGGCCGGGCGCACGCGCGCCGCCGCCGGCGCGACCGCCGGAGGATCGCTCGGCACGCTCATCGCCGTGCCCGCCGCACCGCGGCGGCTCGCTGGAGCAGCCGCTTCACCGCGGCCAGACCAGGCGCTGCGCCGGCCGGCGCAGCAGCTGCTGGTGGGCCCCGCGCGCCCCCACCGTCCGGACCTCGACGCGCGCGATGCGCGGGTGCATCGCGACGAAGCCGAGCTCGACGTGCGCCAGCCTGTCGGGGGCGGTGCAGCCGAAGCGCCAGCGCGCCTCGAGCTCGGCGGCTCCTGCAGCGCCGGGCGGCACCGCACCGAGCCCGAGCGTCGCCGAGCGCAGCTCGATGCCGCTGCGTGCACAGCCGGCCGCCGCGTCGGGGCGCAGCATCGCCGCGTCATGGCGCAGGCGCTCGAGCAGCGCCTGCGCGGCACGCTTCTCGGCCTCGCTGCGCGGCTCGCGCGCGAAGCCGAGCAGCGTCTCGAGCGGGGCTCGCAGCGTGACGTCCAGGCTCGGCCCTTCGAGCACGGCCTCGACGGCGACGGCGCCATGCCCCGGGGCCGGTGGGGCCGCCGCAGCGCCCCCGGCCAGGCCCAGCGTCGCGAGCAGCGCGAGCCGCCTCATCCGAGCACCGCCGCCGCGACGATCAGCCCGATCGCCAGGCACATCGCGCCGACGACGATCGCCAGCGCGACGTTCTGCTTCTCGACCAGCTCGCCCCACAGGTCGTAGGGGGTGAGCTTGTCGATGATCACGAAGCACAGCCAGAACACGCCGACGCCGATCAGCGCGTACGCGATCGAGCCGAGCAGAACGGACGGACGGAACCACTCGATGCCCATCATCATGGTGAACGCTCCTAGGTCGATGAAATGATCGCGGCCGCTACTTGTGGCCGCCGCCGGTGCTGAAACCGCCGAACGAGCCGCCCGAGCCGCGGGCGCCGCCGCCCGCGCCGCTGCGCAGGCATTGCTGGTACTCGCTGCTGTTCTCGCCGAAGCTCAGGCGCAGCTCCTCGCAGCGCGTGTCGTCGCTGCAGCGCTCCAGCGAGACCGCCAGCGCGAAGACGAGCAGCGCGACGAACCACGTGGCCAGCGGGGCACCGCTGCGCACGCCGTCGGCAAGCGTGCCCAGCGAGGGCAGCCCGGACAGCGGTTTCGCGTCGCGCGCCATCGCCGCGCGGCGCTCGGCGCCGAGGCGGAAGGCGGCGATCAGCTTGTCGGCGTCGAGCGGCCCGCCCGCCGACCAGGTGACTTCCTCGTGGCCGGCGTAGCCGGTCTGCTCGCGGTTCAGGCGGCGCCCGCCGGGGCCGCGGTAGTCCGCATGTTCGGTGCGCTCGCCGCTGGCGAGCTTCCAGTAGAACTCGCCGAGCACATAGGTCGTGCGGCTCGCGTAGCGCTCGGTCTCGCGGTAGAGCTCGCCCCTCCAGCGCACGCCGCCACCGTGCGGCTCGGGCGCACCGGTGATCGGTCGCACCCAGCTCCAGCCGTCCTCGGCATCGACCAGGAAGGCGAAGCCGGCAACGCGGTGGTAGAGCAGGTACTCGCGCCAGAAATACTGCTCGTCGTCGCCGCCGCTCGGCAGCGTGCAGCGCTCGACATAGCCGACCACCTGCCAGGGGTGCGGCCCGCCGTCGCCGAGCGCGAGCGTGCCGACGCGGCCCAGCGGGATCAGCGGTGCGGCATGCTCGGCGCCCTCGCCCGGCGTGAGCTGGGCGTAATGCCGCAGCTCGGCGCCGACGCCACCCGAGACGTCGACCACCGCCTGGCACTGCCCGCAGCTGACGGTCTGCGTGCTCGCGAGCTGGATCTCGATGGCCGCGCCGCAGCTCGGGCAGGTCACGCCGCGCGCACCGAGCGTCTTCTCCGACGCGCCCGCCGCCAGCCCGGTCAGCGCGAGGGCCGACAGCTCGACCGCGCGCCCGACCGACCAGGCCGGCCGCGCCGGGTCGCCGTAGTCGAGCGTGCCGACCTCGCCCTGCGGGTTGCGCAGGTCCGCGACCAGGAATTCGCCCCGCGGCGGCGGCGCCGGCAGCTCGCCCTGGGCCGCGTGGATCTGCGCACGCGTCAGCGACGCGACCTGCCAGCCCTGTCCGGCCACCACGACGCGCGCGCCGACGTGCAGCTCGGCCGCCGCCGGCGCCGGGGCGTCCAGCGGCGCCGCGAAGGTGATCACGTGGCCGGCGTTGTCCTCCGACAGCCAACCCGACTTGCCGCTGTCGAACAGCGCATGCCACTCGTTCCAGGTGCCGCCGGCGTAGCGCAGCTGCAGCCGCCCGACCAGCGTGAAGGCCGCTCCCTGCCAGCGCCCGGCCGTGCCGAGCTGCAGCGGGCTGTGGTCGTCGAACAGCTCGGCGCTCTGGCCGATGCGGCGCAGCGCCTCACCCTCGCGCACCAGCGTGCTGCGGCAGTAGCTGCAGATGGCGGTGGCCGACGCGGCCGAGCGGAACTCGACCGCCGCGCCGCAGTTCGGGCAGGCGGCGCGGTAGGTGCGTTGCGGGGAGGGCTCGGTCGCCACGGCGCCGTGCGACCGGGCTTTAAGTCAGCTTCTTCAGCAGCTCCGCCTTCTTGGCGCTGAACTCCTCGTCGGTGAGGATGCCCTTGGCCTTGAGGTCGGCGAGCTTCTCGATCGTGGCCATGACCTCGTCGGGCTTGACCGTCGGGGCGGCTGCGCCGCCGCCCTGCAGCCCCTGCGACAGCTGCTGCGCCATCACCTGGCCCAGCGCCACGCCGGCGCCCAGGCCCATCGCGTCGCCGATCACGCCGCCACCACCACCTGCACCACCGCCGGCCCCGGCCGCGCCCTCGGCGAACTTCGGGATCGCCTGCGCGGTCTGGTACTGCATGAACTTGCCCATGTCGTTGCCGACCATGCCCATGCCGATCTTCTGGTCCAGCACCTTCTGCAGCTCCTCGGGCAAGGAGACGTTCTGCACCGTCACCGCCTCGAGCTTGAGGCCGAGCTGGTCGAAGGCCGGTGCGGTGACCTGCTGCAGGTGCGCGGCGAACTCGACCTGGTTGGCCGCCAGGTCTAGGAAGGGCGTGCCGCTGGAGGCCACCGCGTCGCTGATGTGCTGCAGCATCAGCGCACGCAGCTGGCCGTCGAGGTCGGCCACCGTGTAGCGCTCGCGCGTGCCCGAGATCTCGGTGTGGAAGCGCTTCGGGTCGGCGACGCGGTAGGCGTAGTTGCCGAAGGCGCGCAGCCGCACGGCGCCGAAATCCTTGTCGCGGATCGTCACCGGCTGGGTCGTGCCCCAGCGCTGGTCGATCTGCTGGCGGGTGCTGAAGAAGTAGACGTCGCTCTTGAACGGCGACTGGAACAGCTTGTCCCAGTTCTTCAGGTAGGTCAGCACCGGCAGCGTCTGCGTCGTCAGCTTGTACAGGCCGGGGCCGAACACGTCGGCCACCTTGCCCTCGTTGACGAACACCGCCATCTGCGACTCGCGCACCGTCAGCGAGGCGCCGTACTGGATCTCGTTGCCCGCCATCGGGTAGCGCCAGGCCAGCGTGCCCTCGCCGTCCTCGGTCCATTCGAGGATGTCGATGAACTGCTTCTTGATGAAATCCATCAGCGCCATGGAGCCTCTCCCGGTTGCGGACACAATTGGCGCCGAATCATAGAGCGCGCAAAGAGGCCGACCCGTGAACGACCTGTCCCTCGCCGTCGTGGGTGCCGGCCCGGTGGGCCTGGCGCTGGCGCTGCACGCCGCGCGCGCGCTGCCCGAGGCGCGCATCGCCGTCTACGACCGCCGCCCGGCCGGGCAGGACGTCGCCCAGGATCCGCGCACGCTGGCGCTGTCGCTGGGCAGCGTGCAGGAGCTCGAGCGCCT
>DATMJX010000249.1:0-11521 GCA_035553715.1 Methylibium sp. | reverse complement strand
GCCCTGCCCGGCTCGGGCAGCGACTTCATCACGGCGCCCGAGCTCAGCCCGCTGTTCGGCCGCGCGCTGGCGCGCCAGATCGGCCAGGCGCTCCAGGCCACCGGCACGCGCGAGGTCTGGGAGTTCGGCGGCGGCTCGGGGGCGCTGGCGGCGCAGCTGCTCGAGGCGCTGGGCGAGCGCGTCGAGCGCTACGTGATCGTCGAGCTGTCGGCGGCGCTGCGCGAGCGCCAGCGCGCGACGCTGGCCGCGTGGGCCGCCAAGGTGCACTGGGTCGAGCGGCTGCCCGAGGCGCTCGAGGCGGTCGTCGTCGGCAACGAGGTGCTCGACGCGATGCCGGTCGCGCTGCTGCACTACGACGGCGCGCAGTGGTACGAGCGTGGCGTCGCGCACGAAGGCGGCCGCTTCGTCCACGCCGACCGGCCGACCGCACTGCGCCCGCCGCTGGCCGAGCTGGCCGTGCCGGGCACGACCACCGAACTGCAACGCCAGGGCGAGGCCTTCATCCGCACGCTGGCCGGCGTGCTCCGGCGTGGCGCGGCCTTCTTCGTCGACTACGGCTTCCCCGAGCACGAATACCACCACCCGCAGCGCCACGGCGGCACGCTGATGTGCCACCGCGGCCACCAGGCCGACACCGACCCGCTGGCGGACGTGGGCGAGAAGGACATCACCGCGCACGTGAACTTCAGCGGCATCGCGCTGGCCGGCCAGGACGCCGGGTTGCAGGTGCTGGGCTACACCAGCCAGGCGCATTTCCTGATCAACTGCGGCCTGCTCGAGCTGCTGCACGGGGCCGACGCGCGCAGCGTCGCGAACGCGCAGAAGCTGCTGACCGAGCACGAGATGGGCGAGCTCTTCAAGGTGATCGGCTTCGCCGCCGGCGAGCCCTTCGACGCGCTCGGCTTCGTGCGTGGCGACCGCAGCCACACGCTCTGAGGACGGCCCCCGATGCTGCGCTGGATGATCGTCATCGTGCTCGCGCTGATCGTGTTCAACGCGCTCGGCCCCTGGCTGCAGCGCCTGGGCCTCGGGCGGCTGCCGGGCGACCTGCACTTCCGCCTGGCCGGGCGCGACTGGTCGCTGCCGATCGCCACCACCGTGCTGCTGAGCTTCGTCGCGACGCTGATCGGGCAGCTGATCTAGCCAGCGCTCGAGCGGCCACTCGCCGAACCCCGCGGCACGTGGAGCGCGTGGCTCGCCCCCTCGTCCTGGGCCTCGGCGCCCGCCGATCACCGACGCCAGCCCCGACCTCCGGACACGCCGTCGAAGCCCCGTCCGAGCGGGCCCCAAAGGCATGGCTATAATGCGCCCCTTTTGGCGCTTTAGCTCAGTCGGTTAGAGCGACGGAATCATAATCCGCAGGTCCGGGGTTCGAATCCCTGAAGCGCCACCAAGACCATTCCCGCCGGGCCCACCGGCGGGCAGAGGCCCTAGAGAGATCCACGCTCTAGGGCCTTTTTCTTTGCGGCCTTGCCTGCGACTGCGGTGCGCGGCTCGGGACCGCCAGCGCCGCCCGGGCGTCGGGGCAATTCCCCCACCCGATTGGGCCAAAGATCCCGCCAGCGCCCTGGCCTCTTGCCGGCTTGCGCGCCCAAGCCCTTGATTTGAAAAGATTTCCGGGCCTGCCCCGCACGGGCACACGGACTGCTCGGCCTGATGCATCCCTTCCCCGGATCGCATCATGCAACCCAAGACCCTCGCGCCTCGACGCCTGGCCCCGCGGGCCGTCGCCCTGTGCCGTGGCGGCGTGGCGGCCCCCGCGGCGGCCCAGTCGATCCTGAGCTTCAACGAGCTGGGCCCGGTGACGCTCGGCGGGCGCCGCAATGCCCGACGGCTACGGCGGCTTCGACTGGGGCGCCGCGCACTACTGCATGGCGCCGACGGCCGCGTCCGGCAACACGACCCACGTTGCACTGAGTTCTACCGCCGCCTGGATCCGGCGCTCGGATGGCACGCCGCTCTACTTCAACGGCGCGACCTACTGGAGCCGGCGAGGGCTGGACGCGACCGGCGACTTCTGCTTCGCGCTCCACCTGAAGAGCAAGACGGTCTACAACGGCCTCGCCGACAAGAAAAGAAGGGCGGGCGCATGCGCTTCACCGGCACGCCGACGCTGCTCAAGCCGAACTACACCGGTCCGATCGACATGACCGCGCTGGCCTTCGACCGCAACGGCAGGGACTGGAACCACCTCGCTTTCGACAACTTCGGTTTCGCGCTGAAGTGAACACCCTCCGCAGCCCTGCCGCCCCTGCGGCAGGGCCGAGCCCCCTGATCGCGGGGCCTTGGCGTTACAAACGGCCACAAGCACCCTCACAAATGTGCAAGTTGCACATTTATAGTGAACCCATGCGCTCCCCCTCTCGTGCTCCGGCCATGGACTCGCCTCCCCCCACGACCGCGGCATCGGCCGGGGCCGACGCCCTGGTCCAGGCCATCGCGCAGGTGGCCGCCCCCCTCGCCCGCCTGGCCGTCGCGAAGGGCATGCCCTTCGCGGTGGTGGAGGCCCAGCTGAAGCAGGCCTTCGTCGAGGCCGCCCGCGAGGCGCATCCGCACCCCGCCCCCCACCGGGCCGTGAGCCGGATCGCGACGGCCACGGGCCTCAGCCGTCGCGAGGTGACGCGCCTGACGCAACAGGCGGCCGTCGTGCCGAAGCGCCGCCCGGTGGCCGCCGAGGTGTTTGCGCACTGGTCCACCGACGCGACCTACAAGGACCGACGCGGCCGTCCGCGCGTGCTGCCGCGGCAGGGCGAGACACCGAGCTTCGAGTCGCTGGCGCAGGCGGTGACGCGCGACGTTCATCCGCGCAGCCTGCTGGACGAGCTGCTGCGCCTCGGCCTGGCCGTCCACGACGCGCAAAGCGACACCGTGGCGCTGGTACGCGATGCCTTCGTTCCGCGCGGCGACGCGGAGCGCATGCTGGCCTTCCTCGGCGACAACGTCGGGGACCACCTCGGGGCCGCGGTGGCCAACGTGCTCGGCCACGGGCCCGAGCATCTCGAACAGGCCGTCTTCGCCGACGAGTTGTCGGCCGAGTCGATCGAGCAGATCCGCCACCTGATCGCCGTGCAGTGGCGCGACGCGACGGCCGCGCTGGTGCCCGCCATCGAGGCCCTGATCGAGCAGGACCGCGCCGCGGCGCGTCCCCAGGACCGACGCCTGCGCATCGGCCTCTACACCTTCACCGACCGCATGGATGGCGCTGCGACCATCGATGCGACTCCCCTACCGACTCCGGCACCGGCCGGTAACGCAGACCGTTCCTGAGGAGGACTCCATGCCATCAACGATTGATCAAGCTTCCTTGCGTGCCACGGGCATGCCCGTGCTGTGGCGCAAGCGGCTCGCGCGCCTCGCGGTCGCCGGCCTGAGCGCCGCACTCCTGGCCTGCGGCGGGGGCGGCGGCTCGAGCGCCGGCGTCGGCACCGGGGGCACCGGCTCGTTCGCCGTCGGCTCCGTCAGCGGCTTCGGCTCGGTCATCGTCAACGGCGTGCACTTCGACGACAGCGGCGCCGACGTGTTCGACGACGACGGCAATCGCAGCAGCTCCAGCGCGCTCGGCCTCGGCATGGTCGTCGAGATCCGCGGCTCGGTGGACGACGACGGGCTCGCCGGCACGGCGCAGAGCATCTCCTACTACTCGGAGCTGAAGGGCCCCGTGACGGCCGTCGATGCCGGCGCCGGCACGGTCACCGTGTTCGGCGAGGTCGTGAGCGTCACCGCCACGACGGTCTTCGAGGGCGTCGCCGGGCTGGCCGGCATCGCCGTCGGCAACGTGGTCGAGGTCTATGGCCTGCCCGGTGCGAGCGGCACGCTCGTGGCCACGCGCATCGAGCGCGAGGCCCTCACGGTCGGCGCCTACGACGGGGAGTTCCGCGTGCGCGGCCCGCTGACGGGCCTCAGCGGCACCGCGCCGGATCAGCGCTTCACGGTCGCTTCCGTGACGGTGACGACCGACGCCGGCACCGAGGTGGAGGATGGCGCGCTGGTCGAGGGCGCCTATGTCAGCGTCCGCCTGGCCACCACCGCGGCCGGCGACGGCAGCTACATGGCGACGCGCATCCGCGTGAAGACGCGCAGCTACGACGACGACGTCAACGAGGCCGAGGTCGAAGGCCTGGTCAGCGAGTTCACGTCGCCGGACGCGCCCTTCAAGGTCAACGGCTATCCGGTCCAGCTCGGCACGTCGGTCAGCTACGAGGACGGTCTGGCGGGCGACCTCGCCGATGGCGTCCGGGTCGAGGTCGAGGGCAGCGTCGTCGACGGCGTGCTGATCGCCCGCAAGGTCGAGTTCGAGCACGAGGACGACGATGGCGGCGCCGATGGCAGCGACGCGCCGTTCGAGTTCAAGGGCGTGGCGACCTGCAGCACGACGCCTTGCAGCAGCCCCTCCGGCACCTTCGAAGTGCGGGGCGTGACGGTCCACTATGACGCGCTGACGCGCTTCGAGGACGGCGTGACGCTGGCCAACCTGCAGGGCAGCAACGTCGAGGTGAAGGCTGTCAGCGAGATCGACAGCAGCGGCACCATCTTCCGCGCGACGCGGATCGAGCCGAACGACTGATCCTCCGGTCCGGCCCCTGGCCGACGCCCTCGGACGCCCCCCTACGGGGCGCGCCGAGGGCGTTTTTCCTGGTCGCCACGGCACGCCGGCGTGGCGCGGCTCTGCGCCTCACCCGACGATCAGGCTCACCCCGGCGAAGTAGATCAGCAGCGTCAGCACGTCCTGCACGATGGTCGCGAGCGGGCCGGCGCCGTAGGCCGGGTCCAGCCGCAGCGTGCCAAGCAGCCAGGGCAGCAGCAGGCCGATGCCGCAGGCCACCGCCCCGGCCCCGGCCAGCGCGGCGGCGACCGCCAGCGCGAGCCGCAGATCGCCGACGAACAGCCACGCCAGCGGCAGTGCCACCAGGGCGAGCGCGCCGCCGATCAGCAATCCGGTGCGCAGCTCGCCCCCGACCAGCCGCGCCAGCCCGGCATGCGACAGCGACAGGCCGCGCACGGCGACCGCCTCGGTCTGCGTGCCGATCGCATCGGCCAGGTAGACGAGGGCCGGCACGAAGAACGCGATCGAGGGCTGCGCCGCCAGGGCAGTCTCGAACCGCGACATCACGAAGGTCGCCAGCATGCTGCCCAGCAGCCCGACGAACAGCCAGGGCAGCCGGTGCCGCGCACGGCGCAGCGGCGGCGCGTCGATCGCCTCGCGGGCGCGGCGGGTCTCGCGGCTGATGCCGGCGAGGTGGTGCAGGTCCTCGACGTGCTCCTCGCGCAGGATGCGCAGCAGGGTCGCGCTGCCGACGACCCCGATCGGCCGGCCCTCGGCGTCGACCACCGGCATCGCCGGCAGCCCATGGTGCAGCGCCAGCGACGCGACCCGCTCCTGGTCGGTGTCGGGCAACACGCGCGGCGCGGCAAGCACCGCCTCGCCGAGCGGCGTCGCGTCAGGCAGCGACAGCAGACGGTGCGCCGGCACGACGCCGAGGAGGTGCCCGCCGTCGTCGGTGATGCAGACGAGCTCCCACGGCTCCTCGAGCGTGCGCAGGCGGCGGCGCAGTTCGCCGGCAAGCTCCGTCGATGGCGCCAGCGGCGCCGTGCGGCTCGCGAGCCGGCCTGCGGTCTCGTGGTGGCGTTTGTTCATGCGCGATCATCGCGCGCCGTCGTGCCGGCCTTGGCGCGCGCTCCGGCGGGGGCCGCGCCCTCTCGGGCGACGGCCGATGCGTCCTCAGGCGCGGCGCAGCCGCTCGCGCGCCGCCTGGCAGGCCGCGCAGCGCTCGGCCGCGGGCTGCACGCGCAGCCGCTCGAGCGCGATGGGCTGGCCGCAGTCGACGCAGTCGCCGTACACGCCGGCGTCGAGCCGCTGCAGCGCGGCCTGCACCTGCGCCAGCTCGTCGAGGTCACGCCGTTCCTCGGCGTCGCCGACCGCCTCGCCGGCCCGGCGGCTGGCATCGTCCTTGCGGTCGAGCACCTCGCCGCCGGCACCGGCAGCGCCGCGGGCGGCCCGCTCGGCGGCATGCACCTCGGTCTGCAACTCGTGCAGGCGGTAGAGCAGCGACTCGCGCAGCACGGCGAGATGCGACTGGGTGGACAGGTCCATCGAGAGTCTCCTGGATCGTGGGGGCGGCGGCGCGACGGGGTGATGCCCTCAATTCGACGGGCGACCGGGCCCCTGCGTCCCGGCGGCGCGTGCCGACAGGTAGGCATACAGATCGACGATGTGTGCGCTGACCATCGGCTCGCCTTGCCAGGCCGGCATCGTCAGCGCGCCTTCGCGGCGCTGCACGATCGCCTCGATCATCGCCTCGAAGGCCGCGCTCTCGCCGGCGGCGTCCGGGGCCGGCAGGCTCCAGTCGTAGCGGTTCAGCACGAGGCCGACGAAGCGACGCTCACCCATCTCGCCGACACGCGGCAGCAGGTCGGGCGCCGCGGCGCCGCGCGCATCGGCGCCGTGGCAGCTCGCGCAGCGCGCCTGGAACACGCGCCAGCCGCTGTACACCGAGCCGGGCGGCTGCCGGCTCTGGGCCACCTCGGCGGCAGGCTGGGTGTTCAGCAGCTGCGGCGCGCACGCCGCCAGCAGCGCGGCAGCCGCGAGCAGCACGCCACCGCGCCAAGCGCGTCGGTGTCTCCGGGTCCGGGGGCTCATCCTGGCCTCCTGCTCAGGCCGCGGGCCGCGGGGCACGGCAGTCCGGCCCCTCATGCCACGGGAGACCGCGTTCACGCGCACGCTCGATCATCCGCTCGCGGTGCTCCTTGCGGATGCGCTCGCGCTCGGCGGCGCTCGCCGCCTCGTGCATGCGCCGACGGTGCTCGTCGCGCTCCTGCGCGCTCATCATGTGCTCGCCGCACACCGGCGCGCTGGCTTGCGCGAGGGGCGTGCCGGCCGCTCCGGGACCGGCCCACGCACCGCCCGACAGGGCGAGCGCGGCTGCGGCAGTGCAGAGGAATCGACCCATCGTTGGCCTCCATCGTGGTCGTGACGGGGCCACCTTAGCGCCGGCTCCGCGCACGCGCCTTGCGCGGCGTCAAGCGGTGCGCACGCTCACGGAGCGCCGGGCGCGCTGCAGCGCTTCACGCGGCGCCGGCCGCGGCCAGCGCCGCGACGACCTGGGCGTCGTCGACTTGCTCGAAATCAGCGTAGTGCGCCCCGACGGCCTGGAAGTCGCGGGGCTGCGCCAGGCACACCAGTTCGTCGACCTCGCCGCGCAGCGCCGCCACCGTGCCCCGCGGGGCCACCGGGACGGCCAGCACGAGGCGCGCCGGCCCGCGCCGGCGCAGCGCCCGCAGCGCCGCACGCACGGTCGTGCCGGTGGCGATGCCGTCGTCGACCAGCAGCACGGTGCGGCCCGCCAGCGCCAGCGGCGCCCGCCCGGGCAGGTAGACGCGCCGGCGGCGTTCGTTCTCCCGCTGTGCCTCGAGCGCCTCGCGCTCGACATAGGCGGGCGTGGCGCCGCTGGCCGCCATCGCCACGTGATCGAGCACGAGTTCCGGCGGATCCCCGTCGACCAGCGCCGCCACCGCCAGCTCGCGCTGCCCGGGCGCGCCGATCTTGCGCACCAGCAGCAGCTCCAGCGGCACGTGCAGCGCGGCGGCGACGCGCGCGCCGACCGGCACGCCCCCGCGCGGCAGCGCGATCACGACCGGGTCGACCCAGTCCCTCGCGGACAGCACCGCGGCGAGGCGCTCCCCGGCCTCGGTCCGATCGGCGAATTCGGCCTCCATTGCGCGCCCTCCTCACCATCAGGCGCGTCAGCATGGCGCCACCGCGCCCGTCGCGCCTTGCGCTGGCGCAAGGCGCGACGGCGGCGCGGCGCCGGGGCCGGGCCGCCTCAGGCCGCCGACGTGCGGATCAGGTGGTCGAAGGCCGTCAGCGCCGCCTTCGCGCCCTCACCCGCCGCGATGACGATCTGCTTGTAAGGCACCGTCGTCGCGTCGCCGGCCGCGAACACGCCGGGCACGCTGGTCGCGCCGCGGGCGTCGACGAGGATCTCGCCGTACTTGTTCAGCTCGACCACGCCGCGCAGCCAGTCGGTGTTGGGCACCAGGCCGATCTGCACGAACACGCCGGCCAGCTCGACCCGGTGCGACGCGCCGCTCGCACGGTCCTTGAACACCAGGCCGTCGACCTTCTGGCCGTCGCCGCTGATCTCGGTGGTCTGCGCGTTCACGTGCACCGTCACGTTCGGCAGGCTGTCGAGCTTGCGCACCAGCACCGCGTCGGCCTTGAGCTGGTCGGCGAACTCGACCAGCGTGACGTGCTCGACGATGCCGGCGAGATCGATCGCCGCCTCGACGCCGGAGTTGCCGCCGCCGATCACCGCGACCCTCTTGCCCTTGAACAGCGGGCCGTCGCAGTGCGGGCAGTAGGCCACGCCCTTGTTGGCGTACTCGGCCTCGCCGGGCACGCCGACCTTGCGCCAGCGCGCGCCGGTCGCGAGGATGATGCTGCGGCCCTGCAGCACGGCGCCATTGGCGAGCCTCACGCTCGCGTAGCCGCCGGGCTGGGCCGCGGGCTCCAGCGCCTCGACGCGCTGGCCGTTGAAGATCTCGACGTCGTTGGCGCGCACATGCGCCTCCAGGTCCGCCGCGAAGCGCGGACCCTGGGTTTCCTTGACGGAGATGAAGTTCTCGATGCCCAGCGTGTCGAGCGTCTGGCCGCCGAAGCGCTCGGCGACGATGCCGGTGCGGATGCCCTTGCGCGCGGCGTAGACCGCCGCGGCCGCGCCGGCCGGCCCGCCGCCGACGATCAGCACCTCGTAGGGCGCGGTGCTGGCCAGGCGCGCGGCGTCGCGCGCGGCCGCACCGGTGTCGATCTTGGCGAGGATCTCGCCGAGCTCCATGCGGCCCGAGCCGAAGGGCTGGCCGTTCAGGAAGATCGCCGGCACGGCCATGATCTGGCGTTGCTCGACCTCGTCCTGGAACAAGCCGCCGTCGATGGCGGTATGGCGGATGCGCGGGTTCAGCACTGCCATCAGGTTCAGCGCCTGGACCACGTCGGGGCAGTTGTGGCAGGTCAGGCTCATCCAGGTCTCGAAGACGAAGTCGCCTTCGAGCGCGCGGATCTGCTCGATCACGTCGGCCTCGACCTTGGGCGGGTGGCCGCCGGCCTGCAGCAGCGCGAGCACCAGCGAGGTGAACTCGTGGCCCATCGGGATGGCCGCGAAGCGCAGGCCCAGGTCGGCACCGGCGCGGGTGATCTGGAACGAGGGACGGCGCGCGTCGGCCCCGTCATAGCGCACGCTGACGCGCGGACTCAGCGCGGCGATCTCGTCGAGCAGCTCGCGCATCTCGGCCGAGGCGGGCCGCTCGTCGAGCGAGGCGATCAGCTCGACGGGCTGCGTCAGGCGCTCGAGGTAGGCGGCAAGCTGGGTCTTGAGGCTGTCGTCCAACATGGCGGTGGCTTTCGTCAGGCAAAGCAGGGGCCGGCCGCCGGCTCGTGGCCGGCGGCGGCGTCAGTGGGCGAGATCGTTCAGATCTTGCCGACCAGGTCCAGCGACGGGGTCAGCGTCTTGGCGCCTTCCTGCCACTTGGCCGGGCAGACCTGGCCCGGATTCTTGGCGACGTACTGCGCGGCCTTGACCTTGCGCAGCGTCTCCTTCATGTCACGCGCGATCGCGTTGTCGTGCACCTCGGCGGTCTTGATGACGCCGTTCGGGTCGATCACGAAGGTGCCGCGCAGCGCCAGGCCCTCTTCCTCGATGTGCACGCCGAAGGCGCGGGTCAGTTGGTGGGTCGGGTCGCCGACCAGCGGGAACTGGGCCTTGCCGACGGCCGGCGAGGTCTCGTGCCAGACCTTGTGCGCGAAGTGCGTGTCGGTCGTGACGATGTAGATCTCGGTCTCGAGCTTCTGGAAGGCGGCGTAGTTGTCGGCCGCGTCCTCGACCTCGGTCGGGCAGTTGAAGGTGAAGGCCGCCGGCATGAACACCAGCACCGACCACTTGCCCTTCAGGCTCTGCTCGGTGACCTCGATGAACTTGCCCTGCTTGAAAGCCTGGACCTTGAACGGTTGCACTTGGGTGTTGATCAGCGACATGGCGTCCTCTTGGGGTTGGGGTTTGGGTTGGTTTCGAAACGGATCGGGGGACGAGCCCCACGGACGCCATTATTTGTGCACCGCGACAAGCCGTGGATTGATGCTGGAAATACTATCGATTGATAACATTCAATAGTTCACTCGCGACTGAATCGCCCGCCAATGTCCCGCGCGTGAAGGCCTCCTCGAAGCAGGAGCTCGCCGACAAGTCGGCGTGCGCAAACTTCAGGTTTCCGGATGGCCGGGCCAGTGCCTCGAGCGCTGCCGCGCCGCGCAGGCCCGGCGTCGGGATGAGCATCGCATGGCCGTAGCGCATCAGGTCGGCCCGCGTCACCTTGCCCGGCAGGTCCGGGTGGGCACGCGCCAGATCGGCGAGCACCGCGTCGCGCCAGGTGCTCCAGGGCGCCGCCAGCAGCCGGCGGCGCTGCGCCGCCGCCTCGGTGGCCGAGGCGCCGCCGAGCGCCCAGTAATGCGTCAGCACCGTCGGGCCGGGCACCGGGCGCAGGCTCTGGTGCTGCGCGTCGACGTAACCCAGCGCCGGGCTGCCGAGGATCACGTTGTCCCAGGCCGGCGCGGCGCCCGGGCGGTCGAGCAGCGGCTCGCGCAGGTGCAGGTTGCTGACCAGCCAAGGTGCGTAGCGCAGGCGCGGGGCGAGCGCCGCCAGCGCCGGCGGCAGCGGGTCGATCAGCCGCGCGGCGACGAACAGCGGCAGCGCGACGATCACCCGGCGTGCGACCCAGCGCGCCGGCCGCGCGCCGGCGACCTCGACCGCGACCTCGTGCCGGGTGGGCTCGATCCGGCTCACGACCGCGCCGGTCTGCAGCCGCTCGCCCAGCCCGGCGGCGAGCCGATCGACCAGCCAGGCATTGCCCTCGGGCCAGGTGAGCACCGCCTCGGCCTCGCTCTCCTCGCCCGGCACGGCGAAGCCATGGCGGCTCGCGAAGTAGTGCAGCCCGGCCCAGGCCGAGACCTGCGCGAGGCCGGCGCCGTAGTCGTCGCGGCAGCAGTAGTCGAGGTGGGCCAGCAGCGTCGCGTCGGCATGGCCGCGCGCGGCCAGCCAGGCCGCGAAGGGCTGCGCGTCGAGCGCCGCGAGGCCGGGGCTCCAGCGGCTGCGCAACGTCGGCATCGCGAAACTGAGCGTGGCGCGCGCCGCCGCCACGTCGACGGCGAAGCGGCGCAGCGCAGCGCGCGTGGCCGCGCCCTCGGCCGGCAGCAGGCCCTCGACCCAGCGCCCCGCGCCGGGGCCGCCTGCGGCCGGCAGGAACAGCCGCTCCTGCGGCGCATGGCAGAGGTGGCGCTCGTCGTACACCGTGCGCCCGAGTTCCTGGCGCGCGACGCCGATCTCGTGCAGCCACTCGGCGACCTCGCGCGCCGCCGGCCCCGGCAGCGGCAGGTAATGCGCGCCGAGCGGGCAGCGCAGCCCGTCGATCGCGTGGCCGCGGCCCGCGCGCTGCGGCGAGCCGGGGTCGACGACGTCCGCGTCTTCGAGCTCGAGGA
>DATMJX010000248.1:0-17848 GCA_035553715.1 Methylibium sp. | reverse complement strand
CGCGCTGTCGTCCTTGCCGGCGCTCTTGGCGCGGTCGGCGATCTCGATCAGGCGCTCGCCGGCGTCCTTGCGGCGGTTGAGCACCACGTCCTCGACGCGCTCCTTCAGCTCGGGGTCGAGGTCGTCGTAGACGCCGATCATCCCGGCGTTGACGATGCCCATGTCCATGCCGGCCTGGATCGCGTGGTACAGGAAGACCGTGTGGATCGCCTCGCGCACCGGCTCGTTGCCGCGGAAGCTGAAGCTCACGTTGCTGACGCCGCCGGAGACCTTGGCGCCCGGCAGGTGCTGCTTGATCCAGCGCGTCGCCTCGATGAAGTCGACCGCGTAGTTGTCGTGCTCCTCGATGCCGGTGGCGATCGCGAAGATGTTGGGGTCGAAGATGATGTCCTCGGGCGCGAAGCCGACCTCGTCGACGAGGATGCGGTAAGCGCGCGCGCAGATCTCGGTCTTGCGTGCGAAGGTGTCGGCCTGACCCTTCTCGTCGAAGGCCATCACGACGGCGGCGGCGCCGTAGCGGCGCACCAGGGTGGCCTGGCGCTTGAACTCGGCCTCGCCCTCCTTCATCGAGATCGAGTTGACGATGCCCTTGCCCTGGATGCATTTCAGGCCGGCCTCGATGACCTCCCACTTGGAGCTGTCGATCATGATCGGCACGCGCGCGATCTCGGGCTCGGAGGCGATCAGCTTCAGGAAGCGCTCCATCGCCGCCTTGCTGTCCAACATGGCCTCGTCCATGTTGATGTCGATGACCTGCGCGCCGTTCTCGACCTGCTGGCGCGCGACCGCGAGCGCCTCCTCGAACTGGCCGTTGAGGATCATCCGCGCGAAGGCCTTGGAGCCGGTGACGTTGGTGCGCTCGCCGATGTTGACGAACAGCGCGCCGGCGCCGAGGGTCACGGGCTCGAGGCCCGAGAGGCGCATCGGCGGCAGCGGGGTCGGGGTGGTGTCGGCGGTCGGGGCGTCGGAGGCGGTCATGGCGCAGCTTGGTCGTTCGCAAGCGAGCGCCGTTGCCGGGCCGCGGGCGCAAGCGCCCCATGCATGGCCTGCCCGAGCCTGGCGGCGGCCCAACACGGGCCGGCCGTTGCAACGCTCCTCGAGCGCGCCGATTTTAGCCAGCGCACCCCGCCGGACGGGGCGCGCCCCGCCCTCAGGCGAACAGTGGAAAGGGCGCGAAGTCGCCGCGCAGCACCGCGCGCGCGTCCGCCCCGAGCCAGCCCTCGATCACGCTGGCGTAGACGCGCCGGAAGTCGGTCGTGTGCACGAGGTTGTCGCCGGCGTCGAGCGCGCTCAGGCTCGGCGGCTCCCCGTAATGGCCGCCGCGCACCGCACGGCCGATCACGTACATGTGGTTGGCCGTGCCATGGTCGGTGCCCAGGCTGGTGTTCTCGGGCACGCGGCGGCCGAATTCGCTGAACACCAGCAGCGTCACGTCGTCGGCCCGGCCGATGCGCTCCAGATCGCGCTGGAAGCCGGCGACGGCATCGGAGGCATAGGTCAGCAGGCGCTGGTGCAGCTCGGCCTGCTGCACGTGGGTGTCGAAGGCGTTGTGGCGGTAGGCGGTGTAGTACAGCCGCGTCGGCAGGCCGGCGTCGATCAGCGCGGCGATCTTGGGCAGGTCCAGCGGCACGATGCCGTAGTCGACCGGCGACTTGTAGCGCGCCCAGGCCTCGCGCACGCGCCGCGAGGCCTCGCGCGCGGTCACCGCCACCTCGCGCATGAAGCGCAGGCTCGGCGCGTCGCCGGGGCCCGGCGCCGGCGCGGCGTCGAGCAGTGCGCGCTGCTCGTACAGGCCCTTGCGCACGAAGCGGTCGGGATCGTCGAAGCTCACCGCCAGGTGCTGGCGCGCGCGCACCGCGAGCGACTGGATCTCGTCGATGTTGACCAGGAAGTCGGGCGAGACCTGCGGGTCCATCGCGTCGGCCAGGCGGCCGACCCAGCCGGTCTCCTCGCCGCTGTTGGGCGCGCCGGTGTGCCAGTAGGCCATCGAGCTGAAGTGCGAGAAGTTCGGCTGTGCGTAGCCGCAGCCGTGCACCACCGCCATGCGGCCGTCCTTGTAGAGGCGCTCGAAGCCTGCCATGCCGGGGTTGAAGCCGTAGCGATCGTCGATCACGCGCAGCTTGTCCTTGCGGATGCCCAGGCGCGGCCGGTGGCGGTAGTAGGCGTCGTCGGCGTAGGGCACCAGCGTGTTCAGGCCGTCGTTGCCGCCGGAGAGCTCCAGCACGACCAGGATGCGCTTGGAGCGCGCGGCCTCGGCCGGCGCGGCCGCCGCCTGCTGCAGCACGCCAGGCAGGCCCAGCGCGAGGCCGGCCTGCAGCAGCGCGCGGCGCCGGCGCGCGTGCGCGGCCAGCAGGTCGGGGCGGTGGTCGTGATGGCTCATGGCGGGCGGCGTGTGCGGTTCAGCCGAGCTGGTACTCGGGCAGGGCGAGGATCAGGTGCAGGGTCTGGCGCAGCGGCTCCTCGAGGTAGCTGCGCGCGGTCGCGAGGTCGGTCGTGCCGAGCTGGCCTTCGAGGAACTTCACCAGCCCGGCGCGCGCGGTGGGCGTCACCGGTGCGACGACGAAGCGCTTGAGCAGCGCGTCGACCGCATCGGCCGCGCTCTTGGCGCCGTCGGCCGTCACCATCCGGGCGAGCTCGAGCCGCGCGGTCGTGCGCGGGATCGGCTTGACCCGCTCGAGCGCCATCTGCCAGCCGCGGTAGCTGGCCAGGCGGGTGTTGAACTCCTCGTCGCGGTCGGCGAGCTGCATCGACTGCGACACCATTTCCTTGTCGTCCATCCGCGTGGCACTGCTGACGTCGAGGCCCAGCGCGAGCTTGTCGCCGACGTCCTGGATCTTGTACTCCGAGGTCGGGTAGCGGTCCGGCGGCACGAAGGTGATGTCCGGGTGCAGCAGCTCGTAGGCGAAGTTGCCGCGCGCGATCAGCAGGCCCGGCGTGATCCAGCTGCGCCCCTGCGCCCAGCCGGCGACGGTGGGCGGGTAGAAGAGCTTCTGGCCCAGCGCCTCGGTCACCTGGTTGAAGTCGGGCACGCCGGGCATCTGCGTGAGCCCGGCGAGGCGGTAGGTCGAGACCACCAGCTCCACCGGCGGGCGCACGCGGCTCGCGCGCGTGGCCGGGCTGTAGAAGTCGCGCGAGAGGAACACGGTCTCGAGCAGCGCGGCGATGTCGTAGTCGCTGTCGCGCAGACGCCGGCCGAGCTCGCGCCGCATCGCCGGCGGCACCTCCTCGCGCACGAAGTAGGCGTAGATCTTGGCCGCCAGATGCTCGGCGCAGGCCGGCTGGGCGAGCAGCAGGTCGATCACGTCCTCGCCGTCGAAGCGGCCCTCGCGGCCCAGCACGCGCTTGACGCCGTCGTCGTGCTGCGCGGCGTTGAAGACGAAGTCCAGCCCCTGGGCGTTCCAGCCGGTGAAGGCCCGCGCGGCCTCGCGGATGTCGGCCTCGCCGTAATGGCCGACGCCGAGGGTGAACATCTCCATGATCTCGCGCGCGAAATTCTCGTTCGGCGCACCCTTCACGTTCACCCCGGCGTCCAGGTAGGCCAGCATCGCCGGGTCGCGCGCGATGCCGAGCATCAGTTCGCGAAAGCGCCCGTTGCCCTTCTCGCGCAGCAGCTGGTTCTGCCGGGCCATCTTGCGCACGTCGCGCACCTTGTCCTCGCTGGTCGCGAAGTGGCCGTGCCAGAACAGCGCCATCTTCTCCTGCAGCGGCCGCGGCGTGACCAGCATGCGCCCGGCCCACCAGTAGGCGAGGCGGTGGGTCTCGAGCCGGCTCGCGCGCAGCCAGTAGAAGAAGGTGTTGGTGACCGGTTGCAAGCGCCGGTTGCCGGCCGGCTTGGCCGCGACCCCCAGCGCCTGGCCGTCGCGCTTGGCGGCCTCGGTCGCCGCGGGGCGCGAGGCCGGAAAGTTCTCGAGGCCGGGGTCGTGCAGGTCCGAGGCGTCGAAGGGCACGAAGTCCTCCGGCACCTCCTGCCAGCGCACCAGGCGGCGCACCGCCTCGCGCGGACCGAGCGCGACGGCGGCGGCGATCTCGTCGGGGCGGCCGCCGAACCCGGCGCGCTGCAGCAGGTGGGCCGCGGCCGCGGCGTCCCACTGCGCGGCGTCGATCGGGCGCAGGTCGTCCTGGCCGTCGGGGGCGGCGGCGGCGGCCCCCGCGACCAGGCTCAGCACGAGCACGGCAAGACGGGCAGGCAGGCGGAGGCTCATGGGCGGATGGCGCGTGTCACGGGTCCCGTCGATGCTACGAAAGCCGGGCCGGGCAGCGCTTCGTGAATTTCATGATTTGCCGGCGGCAGGGCTGTGGCGTCAGCCGGGCCGGCGGCGGTCACCGGCGCTTGCAAACCGGCGCGCGGCCCTGTGATCGAATCGCCGCATGCCTGTGCCGGACGCCCCTCCTCGCTCCCCGCACCGCCGGCGCGGCTTGGCCGCCCTGGCCGGTCTGCTCGTGCTGCTGGCCGGCTGCGCCGGCGGCTTCGGCGGGCTGTTCGGCCCGCGCCTGTCGCCGGCCCTGGAGGCGCAGCGCGCCCGGCTGGCCGACGCGCTGCGCGGCACGCCGGTCGTCATCGAGGCGACCGCCGAGCGGCGGCTGCGCATCGAGGTGCCGGCGCGGCACGCCTTCGAGCCGGGCCGCACGGCGGTCAAGCCCGCGCTCGGCGCGGTCCTGGAACAGTTCGCGATCGGCTTCAGGCCCCATGCGGCGAGCACCGAGCTGCAGATCGGCGCCCCCGACGAGGCCGGCGCCGAGCCCCGCCTCGCGAAGGAGCGGGCCCTGAACGCGCGCGCGTACCTGATCGGCCGCGGCGTGCCGGCCTCGCGCATCACGGTGCTGGGCCGCGCCCCGCGCGCGGGCCTGGAACTGCTGGTCGGCGACCGCGCGCCGAACGCGCGCTAGCCGCGCCCTTCAGGCCGCGGCCGGCTCGGCCAGGCCGCTGAGCCAGGGCTCGTGCCGCGCGCGCGGCCGGTAGGCGCTGACGCGCCGGGCGATCTCGGCGATGTGCTCGGGCGTCGTGCCGCAGCAGCCGCCGGCGATGTTGAGGAAGCCCGCCGCAGCGAAGCCCTCGACCAGGCCGCCGGTGATCTCCGGCGTCTCGTCGAAGCCGGTGTCGCTCATCGGGTTGGGCAGGCCGGCGTTCGGGTAGCAGGAGATGTAGGTGTCGCCGGCCGCCTTGGCCAGCTCCTCGATGTAGGGCCGCATCAGCGCCGCGCCCAGCGCGCAGTTCAGGCCCACGGCGATCGGCTTGGCGTGGCGCACCGAGTGCCAGAACGCGCTGACGGTCTGGCCGCTGAGGATGCGCTCGGACGCGTCGGTCACGGTGCCGCTGATGATGACCGGCAGGCGCTCGCCGGTGGCCTCGAACAGCTCGTCGATCGCAAAGATCGCCGCCTTGGCGTTGAGCGTGTCGAAGATGGTCTCGACGAGGAAGAGGTCGGCGCCGCCCTCGAGCAGTCCTTCGCCCTGTTCGTAATAGGCCGCGCGCAGCTCGTCGAAGCTGACATTGCGCGCCGCCGGGTCGTTGACGTCGGGGCTGATGCTCGCGGTGCGCGGCGTCGGCCCGAAGGCGCCGGCGGCGAAGCGCGGCTTGTCGGGCGTGCTGAACTTGTCGCAGGCGGCGCGCGCGAGCTGGGCGGCGGCGACGTTCATCTCGCGCGCCAGCGGCGCGAGGCCGTAGTCCTCCTGCGCGATCGAGGTCGCGCCGAAGGTGTTGGTCTCGATGATGTCGGCGCCGGCCGCGAGGTAGCCCTCGTGGATCGCGGTGATCACGTCGGGCCGCGTGAACTGCAGCAGCTCGTTGTTGCCCTTCAGGTCCTTCGGGTGGTCCTTGAAGCGCTCGCCGCGGTAATCCGCCTCGCCGAGCTTGTAGCGCTGGATCATCGTGCCCATCGCGCCGTCGAGCACCAGGATGCGTTGCTTCAGCAGCTCGGGGAGCTGCGCGGCGCGGGTGTAGGGCAGCGGCTTTTTCATGGCGCGATTGTAGGAAGCCGCCCCCACCCGCGCCGCGGTGGGGCGACGCTCAGTCGAGCCTGGCCGGCTGGGTCTCGTGGAACAGCGAAGCACTGAATTCAGGGGCGGCGGTGGCGCCGTCGTCCATCGCCCACAGCGTCAGCGCGGCCGCGGACATCGGCCGCGCGAACAAATAGCCCTGCAGTTCGTCGCAGCCCATCGCGACCAGCAGGTCGCGCTGCTCGACCGTCTCGACCCCCTCGGCCACGACCCGGCGCTCGAGCGCATGCGCGAGACGGATCACCGCCTCGGCGATCGCGCGCGCATCGGCGCTGCTCGCGAGGTCCTGCACCAGCGACATGTCCATCTTCAGCTCGGCCGCCGGCAGCCGGCGCAGGTAGGCCAGGCTGGTCTGGCCGGCGCCGAAGTCGTCGATCGCGACGTGCAGCCCGGCGCCGCGCAGGCGCTCGAAGGTCGCCTGGGTCGCGAGGGTGTCCTCCAGCGCCAGCGACTCGGTGATCTCGACCGTGAAGCGCCCCGGCTGCAGCCGGTGACGCTGCAGCGCCGCCTCGAGGCGGGCGACCACCTCGCTGTGGCGCATCTGGTGGGCCGACAGGTTGATCGCGACGCGCATGCGCAGCCCGGCGTCGCGCCACACGCCGGCCTGCCGGCAGGCCTCGTCGATGACCCAGTCGCCGATCTCGCCGATCAGCCCATGGCGCTCGGCCAGCGGGATGAACACGGTCGGACTGACCACGCCGCGGTCCGGGTGGTGCCAGCGCAGCAGCGCCTCGGCGGCAGTGATCTGCAGCGTGCGCGCCGCGACCTTGGGCTGGTAGCAGAGCTCGAACTGGCGCGCCCCGATGGCCTGGCGCAGGTCGGTCAGCAGCGCCGCCTCGGCCTGCTGGTCGATGGTCATCTGCGGGTCGTAGACCGCCCAGCCATTGCCGCCGGCCTGCTTGACCTCGCGCATCGCGGTGACCGCCTGGGTGCGCAGGCGCGGGCGCGCACCGTGCAGCGGGTAGGCGACGATGCCGATCGAGGCCGTCAGCGCATGGCTGCGGCCCCCGCCCAGGTCGAAGGGCAGCCCGAGCGCGTGCAGCAGGGTGCGCGCGAGCCGCTGGGCGGCCTCGACGTCGCCCCGCAGCAGGACCAGGAATTCATCGCCGCCCTGGCGGGCCGCGGCGGTCTTGCCCGGCGAGGCCCGGTGGATGCGCTCGGCGGCCTGCTCGAGCAGCGCGTCGCCGGCCCCATGGCCGTGGGCCTCGTTGATCGCGGCAAACCCGTCGATGTCGACGAACAGCAGCGCCAGCGGGCCGGCGCCGCGGTCACAGCGCAGCGCCTCCTCGTCGAGCCGGGCCTCGAAGTCGTCGCGCGACATCAGGCCGGTGCGCGCATCGGTGGCGCCGGCACTGAACTGGGTGCTGGCCTCGTACAGCCGCCGCCGGGCCTGCCGCAGCTGGCCGCGGGCCCGCCACCACAGGGCCAGCGCGGCGCCGGCCGCGAGCAGCAGGCCGCCCAGCACGACCCAGGCGGAAATCGGCCAGGCCGCACCGGCCCCGGGATGGAGATCCATGCCGCCCTTATCGGCACCCCGCGCGGCCGGCTTGAGGCCGGCCGCGCCGCCTCAGCGCGGCCTCAGTGCAGGATGACCGACTGCTGCGCCAGGCTGGTGTAGCCGCCGATGAAGGCATCGAATTCCTCGACGCCGGGCTCCGGCGTCGCGTCGATCAGCGCTTTCACGCCCTGCTTGAACTGCTCGGCGAGCAGGCCCTCCAGGAACAGCTCCTTGCGCGCGAACTTGTCGACGATCTCGTAGCCGTCGCGCGTCAAGCCACCGGCATCGTCGACCGCGACGTCGAACTGCACGACCGTGTAGCTGTCCGAGTTGTAGAGCATTTGCATGGGCTGACTCCTATGCGGTTGGAGTTGAGGCCTGTCACGCAAGTTTCAAGCCCACCGATCGCGCTCACGGCGCCTGACGCAGCAGCTCGAGCGGGTCGCCGCGGCCGTCGGTCAGCCGCACGCGCACCGGCAGGTGGCCTTGCGCCGGGTCCAGCCAGTACTCGGCACGGGTGTCGTGGTCCGATTCGGGCTCGCGCACGTAGTGCCAGGCCTGGACCGCGCCCCCGGGCAGCTTCAGCCCCTGGACGCCCTCGAAGCGCAGCCGCCATTCGGCGACATCGCCGCGGGCGCCGACGACCAGGATGCGCACCGGCTGCCCGGGCGGCGGCGGTTGCGGCCCGGCGGCCGCGATCGCGGCGAGCTGCACCATCACGCTCAGGCGGTCCTGCATGCCCGGGCGCAGCGGCTGCTCGGCCGAGCCGCCGGAGAACGCGACACGTCCGGCGGCCCGGTCGAAGTTGGCCGCCCTCTCGCTGCGCCGCAGGCGCCGGTCGGTGTAGCGCTCGGGCGCGAGCCCGGCCGCGTCGAAGCGGCCGCGGCTGGTCTGGGTGATGAGCGTGCCGATGAGCGGCAGCGTGCCCTCGAGGCTGAGCCGGTAGCCCGCGCCCTCGGGGCGCCAGTCGATCTCGCCGCTGCCGACGATCGGGCCGCGGCTCAGCCGGTACTGCAGCCGCACCGCAGGCGGGATGCGGGTGCGGTAGACCGGTGCGGCCGGCAACATCACGGGCATCGCCGTGGCCGCCGGCGCGGCGGCCAGCGCCAGCGCGGGCGCCTCACCATCGGCCTCGCCGCCCTCCGGCGACGGCGCGGGCGCCGACGCCTCGCCGGCCCGGGAAACGCCCGCCTCCTGCGTCGCCGCGGCCGGCGCGCTCGCCGCCCGCGCGACGCGCGGCGGCCGGGGGCGTGGGGCCGCCGCCGGCACCGCCTCGGTCGCCGCTGGCCGTGCCGACGCCGCCGGGCCGGGCGTGGTGGCCTCCTCCTGCACCAGCGGCGCCCCGGCCAGGGGCGGCGGTTCGGGCGCGACGGGCGCCGCCGGCACGGACGCCGCCGCCAGCACGACGGCCGGGGCCGCGGCCGGCAGCGCCGCACCGCGCGGCTCGCCGCGCCCGATCAGCCAGGCATGCGCGGCAGCGACCGCGACCGCGAGCCCGCCCAGCGCGAGCAGGGTGCGGCGCTTCAGCACGAGGGACACCGGCCTTCGCCGGGGCCGGGAGAAACGGGACGCGAACGCATGGGAGGCCGAATTTACAATGCGCGCCCCTTCGGCCCGCCTCTGCGTCCCCGCCGCATGAAACTCGCCACCTACCGCGACGGCTCGCGCGACGGCCAGCTCGTCGTCGTCTCGCGCGACCTGGCCACCGCGCACTACGCCACCGGCCGCGCGACGCGGCTGCAACAGGCCCTGGACGACTGGAACTTCGTCGCGCCGCAGCTGCAGGAGCTGTACGAGACGCTCAACGGCGGCAAGGCGCGGCACGCCTTCCCCTTCGATCCGGCCCTGTGCATGGCGCCGCTGCCGCGCGCCTGCCAGTGGGCCGACGGCTCGGCCTACCTGAACCATGTCGAGCTGGTGCGCAAGGCCCGCGGCGCCGAGATGCCGGCGAGCCTGCGGACCGATCCGCTGATGTACCAGGGCGGCAGCGACGCGCTGCTCGGCGCGCAGGAGCCGGCGCGCTTCGCGAGCGAGGACTGGGGCATCGACTTCGAGGCCGAGCTCGCGGTGATCACCGGCGACGTGCCAATGGGCGCGACGCCCGAGGCCGCGCTCGAGGGCGTGCGGCTGCTGGCGCTGGTCAACGACTGGAGCCTGCGCCAGCTGATGCCCGAGGAGCTCGCCAAGGGCTTCGGCTTCCTGCAGAGCAAGCCGGCCACCGCCTTCGGCCCGGTGGCGGTCACGCCCGACGAGCTCGGCGCCGCCTGGCAGGACGGCCGCGTGCACCTGAGCGTGCACTCGGCCTGGAACGGCCGCAGCGTCGGCCGCTGCGAGGCCGGCCCCGAGATGCAGTTCCATTTCGGCCAGCTGATCGCCCACCTGGCCCGCACGCGCGACGTGCGCGCCGGCAGCATCGTCGGTAGCGGCACGGTCAGCAACCGGGACCGCTCGCGCGGCTGGTCCTGCATCGCCGAGCAACGGGCCCTCGAGATGATCGACTCGGGCGGCACCCCGAGCACCGGCTACATGAAGTTCGGCGACCGCATCCGCATCGAGGTGCTGGGCACCGACGGGCAGAGCGTGTTCGGCGCGATCGAGCAGCAGGTCGTCGCTCCAGACTGAGGCGGCATGCCCGAGACGACCAGGCCCGCCGTGCCGCTGCCCGACGGCCCCATGCACCGCAACCCGCCGGGCGAGGACGGGATGCATGGCTGAGTTCCCCCGCACGCTGAAGATCGCCACCGTCTGGCTGCTGCTGGGCCTCCAGCGCGCGAAAGCCGAGGAAGACCGCGAGGCCCAGCAGCAGCGCAGCCGCTTCAGCGCCGACGGTGGCACTCTCGAGATGCGGCGCGCGGCCGACGGGCACTACCACTGGCCGGGCCGGCTCAGCGGCCCGGGCGGCACGGTCGAGGTCGATTTCCTGGTCGACACCGGCGCGACGCGCAGCGCGATCTCCGCCGACCTGGCACGCACGCTGGGCCTGGAAGCGATCGCCCAGGTGCAGTCCCACACCGCCGGCGGCCGCGTCAGCGGCTCGGTGGCCCGCGCCGACCTCGCGCTGGCCGGCGGCGTGCGCGTCGAGCGGCTGCCGCTGGTCGTGCTGCCGGCGCTGGGCGACAAGCCGCTGCTCGGCATGGACGTGCTCGGCCGGCTGCGCTGGCAGCAGCAAGGCGGCGTGCTGCGCGTCGAAGCGCACACCGCGCGCTGAAGGCGGCCGTGCCGCGCGCGGCGGCGGCGCTTAAGCTGCGGTCCTCGCCCGCGCGCCTGCCCGACGACATGCTCCTCTCCGCCCTGCGGCGTTTCGCTGCCGTCCTGGCCCTCGCGGCCGGCCTTGCCACCCCGGCGATGGCCGCGGACGCGCCAAGCTGCCCGCCGAGCGTCCAGGCGCCCAGCGTCGCGCAGCAGCGGGCCGCCGAGCGCGCGGCACGCGACCGCGGCTTCCTGTGGCGTGTCGAGCAGGGCGGCCGGACCTCGTGGCTGTACGGCACGATCCATGTGGCACGCCACGAATGGACCGTGCCCGGCCCGCGCCTGGCCGAGGTGCTGCGGCAGGCCCGCGTGCTCGCGCTCGAGCTCGACCTCGCCGACCCGCAGGCCCTGGCCGAGGCGCTGCGCGCCGCCGCGGCGCCAGGCGGCAGGCCGCTGCCGGCGCCCCTGCGCGAGCGGCTGCTGCGCCGCCTGGCGGCCGAATGCCTGCCGAGCGCGCTGGCCGAGCTGCTGCCCCCGACGCTGCAGGCGGCCACGCTGGGCGCGCTGGCCGGACGGCGCGAGGGGCTGGACCCGGCCTGGGCGATCGACCTCGCGCTGTCGCAGCGCGCCCGCGCCGCCGGCACGCGCGTGCTCGCGCTCGAGACCCTGGGCGAGCAGCTCGCCGCGCTGCAGGGCCCGGACGACGCCGAGTCGCTGCGCTTCGTCGAGCGCACGCTGGACGAGCTCGACAGCGGCCGCGCGCTGCCGCCGCTGCGCCGCATCGCCGAGAGCTGGGCGCGCGCCGACCTCGCCACGCTGGAGCGCTGGCCCGTCTGGTGCGACTGCCTCGACACGCCGGCCGACCGCGCGCTGATGACGCGCCTGCTCGACGAGCGCAACGCCACGCTGGCCACGCGCATCGATGCGCTGCACCGCGACGGCGGCGCGGTGCTGGCGGCCGTCGGCGCGCTGCACCTGATCGGCCCGCGGGGCCTGCCGGCCCTGCTGGCCGCGCGCGGCTACCGCGTCGAGCGCGTGCCCTTTGCGCACTGAAGGCCGGGCGCCCACAATGACCGGACAAGCCCCCCAAGGAGACATACCGATGGCCGCCACCCCTCCCGAGTTCGCCAAGATGGTCCCGGGTTTCGACTTCCTGCAAGGCCTGGTGAAGAACGCCGGCTCCGTGCTGCCCAACATGGGGCAGTGGGTCGCGCCGACGCTGGACCCGGACGAGCTCGACAAGCGCATCGAGGAGCTGCGCACCGTGCAGTTCTGGCTCGAGCAGAACGCGCGCATGCTGGCCGCGACGATCCAGGCGCTCGAGGTCCAGCGCATGACGCTGTCGACGTTGAAGACGATGAACGTGCAGGTCGCTGACCTGCGCGAGTCGCTGCGCATCAAGCTGCCCGAGCAGGCCGCAGAGGCCGCGCCGGCCGCCCCCGCCGAGCCGCCCCCCGCACGCAAGCCGGCGGCGCGCAAGCCCAAGGCCGCCGCCGAGGCGCCCGCCGCGCCGGCGGCCGCCGGCGTCGTCGACCCGACGCAATGGTGGGGCGCCTTGACCAAGCAGTTCACCGAGCTGGCGGCCAACGCGATGAAGGACGCCACGCCCGCCTCGGCCCAGCAGCTCGTCCAGCAGAGCCTCAGCGCCGCCGGGCAGACGCTCAAGGCCGGCATGGCGCCGGCGCAGCAGGCCGCCAAGGCGGCGGCCGATTCCGTGGCGCGCTCGGCCGCCGGCGCCAAGCCGGCGCGCAAGCCGGCCGCCAAGCCCGCACCGGCCAAGCGGGCACGCTGACCTCCCGCGGATGCACCCACCGCCCTTTGCCCATGCCCATGCCGGCCATCCGGACTGGCGCATGGCGTTCGGGCTGGTGGCGGCCCAGCTCGAAGCCCAGCTTGCCGGCGCACCGGCGCCGACGCTGGGCTGGTGCTACCTGAGCGAGGCCTACGCCGACGCCGCCGAGGCCCTGCTCGCGGCGCTGCGCGAGCGCTGGCCCGGCACGGCCTGGGTCGGGGCGGTCGGCGTCGGCGTGTGCGCGACGGGCGTCGAATATTTCGACGAGCCGGCGCTGGTGGTGATGCTCGGCCACCTGCCGCGCGAGCAGTTCCGCCTGTTCTCCGGCCGCCAGCCGCTCGGCGCAACCGGGGACTTCGTGGCCCACACCGCGCTGGTCCACGCCGACCCGCGCACCCCGGAGCTCGGCGCGCTGATCGGCGAGCTCGCCGAGCGCACCGACGGGCGCTACCTGTTCGGCGGCGTGGCGTCCTCGCGCGGTCGCACGCTGACGCTGGCCGACGGCGTGTTCGAGGGCGGGCTCTCGGGCGTGGCCTTCACCGCCGAAGCGGCGCTCCTCTCGCGCGTGACCCAGGGCTGCCAGCCGCTCGGGCCGGCACGGCGCATCGGCCGGATCGAGCGCAACGTCGTCCACACGCTCAACGGCCAGCCGGCGCTCGACCTGCTGCTGGCCGACCTGGGCGTCGGCCCCGAGGCGCCGCGCGCGGCGATGACGCGGCTGCGCGGCACGCTCGTCGGCCTGAGCGATGCCGAGGAGGCCGCTCCCTTCGGGCTGCCGGCGCAGAACCCCGAGTTCGCGACCCCGCCACGGCGCGGCGCCTTCGGGACCGAGACGCGCGTGCGCCCCTTGATCGGCATCGACCCGCAGCGCCGCAGCCTCGCGATCGGCGAGCTCGCCGAGCCCGGCCAGCTGCTGGCGTTCTGCCGCCGCGACGCCGACGCCGCGCGCCGCGATCTGGTGCGCATCGCCACCGAGATCCGCGGCGCCCTCGAGCCCGAGGAGCTGTCGCTCGCCGCGCGCGGACGGCGCATGCTGGGGGCGCTGTACTTCAGCTGCACCGGTCGCGGCGGGCCGCATTTCGGCGCGCCCTCGGCCGAGCTGCAGCTGCTGCAGCACGCGCTCGGCGAGGTGCCGCTGGTGGGCTTCTTTGCCGCCGGCGAGATCGGCCACCGCCACCTGTACGGCTACACCGGCGTGCTGACGGTGTTCACGGCGCCGGCCTGAGCCGTCGCGAGAGGGCCCCTGCCGCCGGGCAGGGATCGAGCCGGGCGAGGGCCGGGCGGGCGCGACCCCACGGACCCGCGCCCGTCACCGGTCGAGCGGAGCGCCCCCAGCCTGAGCCGTCGCGAGAGGGCCCCTGCCGCCAGGCAGGGATCGAGCCGGGCCAGGGCCGGGCGGTCGGCCCGCAGCGGCCGCTCAGCGGGGGTCGGTCGGAGCGGCCCCGGCGGCCGCCGCGCCGCGGCCGGGCGAGCAGCTGGCGAAGCCGTAGCGCTCGCAGAAGGGGCTGCCGAGGATCGGCAGCCGGGCCGGGATCTGGTAGTAGCGGTCCACCGCCTGCTGCAGCAGCGTGTCGCGGTAGGGCTGGAAGCGGAAGCCCTCGCCGTCGAGGTAGTGGAAGGTCTGGCCGGCGACGCTGAAACTGGCCGTGCGCACGCGCTCGAAGTAGGGCGCGAACTCGGCCTCGGCGAACGGCTTGCGGTCGTAGATGCGCAGCGCCTTGCCCTCGAAGGCACGGAAGTCCACCAGCAGGTCGTCCTGGCGCGCATGGAAGCGCCCGGTGCCGAACACCGGCACGTAGCGCCCCGCGTGATAGGCCAGCACCGCGGCCGGGCTGTAGGCGCGTGCCATCAGCGTGGCGCCTTCGGGCAGCTCGCGCGTCAGCGCCGTGGCGATCGCCGGCGCCTCGCGCAGGAACACCAGCGAGGGGAATGACTTCGACGACTGCCACCAGGCCAGCGGCGCCGCCAGCAGCGCCACCAGCGCCAGCGCATGCGGCACGGCCAGCCAGCCGGTCCATTTCAGGCTGCGTGCCAGCGCCGCGGGCGACAGCCGCAGCCCGGCCCACAGCACGAACAAGGGCACGAAGCCCAGCACCCAGTGCAGGCCGACGCTGCGGCGCGTCGCCACCAGCGCCAGCGCCGCGTAGGGCACGATCCACAGCAGCGCGACCAGCCGCGCGGCCTTCGGCCGCGCGCTGCCGTCGCGCACGCGCGCCGCCTGCCACAGCAGCCAGGGCGTCAGCAGGTAGGCCATCATCACGACGTAGACCGCGAAGTCGGCCAGCGACCACGCGGCGTCCTCGTTGCGGTTGTAGACGTTGAACATCACGTTGGTCCAGCCGTGGTGGGCGTTGAACCACAGGTGCAGCGCGACCGCCGGCGCCGCGCCGGCCGCGCCGAGCGGCAGCGCCCACCAGCGCCCGCGCCGCCAGCCGAGGATCCACAGCGCGTAGCCCAGGCCGAGCAGCACCGCGAAGTACTTCGACAGGAAGGCCGCGCCGAGCAGCACCCCGGCCGCCGCGTACCAGCCCGCCGGCCGCTCGGCCAGCTCGGCGCGCACGAAGCACCAGGCCGAGGCACCCATGAAGAAGATCAGCGGCGTGTCGGTCGTGACCAGCACGAACAGCCACGAGAAGGGCAGCGCCAGGTAGACCGCGCCGGCCAGCCAGGCGGCGGCCTCGCGCGCCGGCGGCAGCAGGCGCCGCGCGAGGTCGACGACGCCCAGTCCGAGCAGGCTGGTGACCAGGACGGTGACGCTGCGCAGCGCCAGCGGCGCGTCGCCGAAGGCCGAGCGCAGCGCCCACAGCAGCCAGCCGACCATCGGCGGGTGGTCCGAGTAGCCCCAGGCCGGGTGCACGCCCCACTGGTAGAAGAAGGCCTCGTCGCCGCTGAAGGGCAGCCAGGCCGCGAGGCCGACCTTGGCCCCCAGCGTCAGGCCGAAGACCCAGAGGAAGGTCGCGCGCGCGGCGCGGGTGTCGAATCCGTTCATGAGCACGCTCCGCCGGCCGCGCGCGGCCGGCGCCCCTTTGCGAGGGTCGGGTCGGGTTGGCGGCAGCCCGGCGCGGCGACGCTCATGCGTCGGCGGCGAGCAGGAACACGCCCGCGACGATCAGCGCGCAGCCGCCCAGGCGCTGCCAGGAGAAAGGTTCGCCGAGCCACTGCACGCCCAGCACCATCGTCAGCACGAAGCCGAAGCTGACCAGCGGGTAGGCGAGGCTGACGTCCAGCCGCGCCAGCACCCAGATCCACAGCGCCGCGCTCAGCCCGTACAGCGCCAGGCCCAGCCAGACCAGCGGGCTCGCGAGCGCCTGGGCGTAGGTGCCGGCGACCGTCGCGGCGGCGTCGCCGCTGCCGCGCAGGCCGAGCTTCATCGCCAGCTGCGCGGCGCTGGACATCAGCACGCACAGCAGCGCGAGCGCGAGCGCGGCCGCCTTCATGCGCCGCCCCGCGAGGCCAGCGCCGCGAAGCCGCCCATCGCCAGCAACGTGACCCAGCTGTAGCGGTCCTTCAGCGCGAAGGCGACCGGGTCCTCGCCGCGCAGCTCGCGGCGCGCGACCTTCAGCCAGATGCGCATCACCCAGGCCAGCAGCAGCGGCGCCAGCCCCCACAGCCAGCCGGCCGCCGGGTAGAGCGCCTTGCCGTTCTGGCTGTCGATGTACAGCGCCAGCACCATCACCGCGAGGAAGCCGCTGGCCATGCCCATGCCGCGCAGCGTCGCCAGGTCGACCAGCAGGTAGCCGCGCCCGGGCGTGTGGGTGCGCTCGCTGTCGGCCATCTCCTCGAGCTCGGCGCAGCGCTTGACCAGCGCGAGGCTCAGGAACAGGAACATCGAGAAGGCCAGCAGCCAGTTCGACAGCGCCACCTCGGCGACCACCGCGCCGGCCATCAGGCGCCAGGTGTACAGGCCTGCGAGCACCAGCACGTCGAGCAGCGCCAGGCTCTTGAGCCGCAGCGAGTAGGCCAGCGTGATCAGCACATAGCCGGCCAGCATCAGCGCGAACGGCGGCGACACCGCGACCGCGAGCGCGAACCCGGCGAGCGTGAGCCCGCACGCCAGCGCCACCGCCGCCGCGATGCCGAGCCGCCCGGCCGCCAGCGGCCGGTGGCGCTTGCTCGCGTGGCGGCGGTCGTTGGGCAGGTCGAGCAGGTCGTTGACCAGGTAGGTCGCCGAGGCCACCAGCCCGAAGGCGACGAAGGCCAGCGCCGCCGCGCCCCAGGCCGCCACGTCGCTGACATGGCCGGCCAGCAGCGGCACGAACATCAGCACGTTCTTGCTCCACTGCGGCAGGCGGATCGCCTTCAGCAGCGTGCGCAGCCCGAGCGGCTCGCGCGCGAACACGCGCGCCTGCGGGTGCAGTGCCTGCAGCCGCCGCGTCACGCCGGCGGGCGCGTTGACCGCGACCGCCTCGGCGGCACGCCGCCACACGGCCAGGTCGACCGCCGAGTTCCCGGCGTAGGCGAAGGCGCCGCCGCTGTGGCGCTCGATCGCCTCGAGCTTGCGCGCGCCCTTCAGGTTGACCGTCTCGCTGCCCAGGTGGCCGCTGAACAGGCCCAGGTGCTCCGCCACCGCGGCGGCGATGCGCGCGTCGGCCGCGGTGGCCAGCACCAGCGGGCGGCCGCGCGCCCACTCGGCGCGCAGGTAGGCCAGGAAATCGGCGCGGTAAGGCAGGGTCGTCGCGTCGAGGCCCACGGCATCGGCCAGCCGGCGCTTGAACGCGAGCTTGCCCTGCAGCAGCCAGGCGATCAGGCGCAGCAGGTTCAGCGGATTGCGGCGCAGCAGCAGCAGCACCGATTCGTGCAGCGTGTCGCCCGGGAACAGCGTGCCGTCGAGGTCCACGTACAGCGGCAGCGCGGACGGGAGCGGGGCGGTCGGGGTCAAGGTCGGGACGGTGAGGGACAGGGGGCGCGGCGCGCCGGACGCACTATGCCATCGCCGCCGGCGCGCAGAATGCGGGAACCGCCTCCCGCGCCCGGCCTCCTACCCGCATGCGTCCGCTCCTGCTCCCCGTCGCACTGCTCGCGCTCGCCGCGAGCACGGGCGTGCCCGCCGCCCAGGAGATCGTGCGCCAGCGCCTGCCCGACGGCCGCATCGTGTTCACCGACCGCCCGCAGCCCGGCGGCACGATCGAGCAGCGCTGGAGCGTCGAGCCCGAGGACCCGGTCGCGGCGCAGGCGCGCCGCGAGGCGGTGCAACGCGAGTCCAGCGAGGTCAGCGAGCGCCTGAACCGCCGCGCCGCCGAGACCCGCGAGCAGGAGCTCAAGGCCGAGCTCGCACGCGAGCGCGCGGCGCGCGATGCCGCCGAACGCGAGGCCGCGCGCGCCCGCGCCGAGGCCGAGACGCCGCGCGCGGTCGCCTGGCCGGTGCTGAAGCC